>JADLDC010000258.1 GCA_020846885.1 Acidobacteriota bacterium
CGCACGGCGATGATAATGCTGATAAAGTAAAACTCTCGTATCATTAACTGTTATGTAATCTCGATAAACATAACGTCACGCGACGTCATTGCAAATACTATAGAAAATGTTTCCTCGTTTGTAAAGCAGTTTATCGATTTTTTTTCTGCCTTTTTTGCAAAACCGCGGTTAGGGCCGCCAAGGCCCTGCAAGCGGGTCGATCGGCGCATTCTAAACGACCAGCGGCAGATGTGCGCTGAAAAAAGTTTCTTGGATAAAATGCAGGCCGCCGCCTCACGCCCGGGCGCCTTTGCCGCCGTTAATAAATATAGGCCGCAGGCGTCGGCTGATCAGAACTTTGCCCGAATACATCGGTCAGGAAGCCAGTAGCCGACCGGTTCAGATACCAAGTGGACGTCGATGGCCTGAAAACGGCCACATCAGCTTTTCCGTCGCCGTCATAGTCCGCCGCGACCGGAATATCTCCGGCCTGTCCCCAATTGACGCTGTCCAACCCCGCCGAGGACCTATTTCGGAACCACTGCCCGGTTGCGGGTCGGAAGACGGCGATATCGGTTTTACCGTCGCCGTCGAAATCCGCGGGCGCCTGTACGTCGCCCGCCTGTCCCCAGGTCCTGGCAATGAAGCCGCCGCCGGAAGTGAGGATATACCAGGTGCTGTTAGTTGGCCGGAAAACCGCATTATCGCCCGTCCCGTCGCCATCAAAATCGCCTACGACCGGCTTGTCGCCCGCCGCCCCGAAAACCGTTGCGGGAAGCGGGCCGGCAACAAGCGACCGCGAGTACCAGGTGCTGTTTGAGCCGCGGAAAACGACCAGGTCCGCACGCCCATCGCTGTTGCGGTCCGAAGGAACGGGAAGGTCGCCGTTCGATCCCCAGTTGAACGATCCAAATGTCTGATTCTGCGAGAAAAAGATGTGCCAAACACCGGTTGAGGGGCGAAATACCGCAATATCGGCGATCCCGTCGCCATCATAGTCGGCCGGCGAGATCTTGTCGCCGTCGATTCCCCACTGCACGCTGGTAAAGCCAGTTGTCGAACGGCGGAGATACCAGATGTTGTTCGCGGGCCGCCGGACCGAAAGATCGGCCCGCCCGTCGCCGTCGTAATCGAAAGGCGTCCGCGTGGACGACGCAGGCGGCCCATTTGTAATAAGTACCGTGGCTGTATTTGGAACGCCGAGGGTCGCGCCGCCGCCGGCCGCGTTCGAAAGGAACAACGAAAAGTTCTCGTCCGGTTCATTCGCTCCGTCATTCGTTATAGGCACAACGAAGGTTGCGGCCGTCTGGCCGCCCGCAAACGTGAGAGTGCCCGAAACCGCAGTGTAATCTTGCCCCGCGACCGCGGTGCCGTCAGCGGTTGAATAGTTGACCGATGCTCCGTTCGACAGCCCGCCCGTTCGAAGGACGGTGATGGTCATGAAGCCGCTGGATTCAGGAACCGAGTATTCGGCCGAGGCCAGTTTGAATGAACCGCCAACGTCATCGTTCAAAATCGTAGCCGCGCCGGTGCCATCTCCGATCGTCCCGCCGAGCGGATCGCTGAGGATCAAGGAAAAGCTTTCGTTCAGTTCATTATTGAAGTCGCCCGCGACCAGGACAGTGACCTGCTTTGCGGCCTCGCCCGGGCTAAATGTCAGTACCCCTTGCTGGATCGCCGTGTAGTCGCCCGGAGCGGACGCGGTACCGTTTGCCGTAGCGTAAACCACATTCACTTCCTGCGAAGAAGTACCGGCCAGCGACACCGTGAAAGAAAATGCGGTCGTACCGCTATTCCCTTCATTCAGGCTGATGTCATTTACCGAAACTACGGGCGCAGCATCGTTGTCAACGATCGTTAGGATGGCATTGATCGGCGATCCGAGCACAGCTCCGCCAGTCGGAGCTTCGAGGGCAAGCGTGACCGTTTCATTGATCTCATGGACCGTATCGTTCGAGATCGGCACGTTCACCGTTTTCGACGTCTGGCCGGGATCAAAGACCACTGTCGTCCTTACGTTCGAAAAATCGTCGCCGCCAACCGCGGTACCGTCGACGGTAACAAATCGAACGGCCACTCCCTGCGAGATCCCGCCGATCCGCGTAATGGTTATCGCCGCATTTCCGTTGCCCTCGCCCACGGAAAAGGCCGCGGACTGGAATTGCAGCGTACCGGGCGCATCGTCGTTCAGCAGCGTGCCGACGCCTTGAGAATCAGCAATCGTAGCATTTGAGGCAGTACTGATATTCAACAGAAAATACTCGTCAGGCTCAACCGTGAAATCTCCGAGCACAGTAATTGTGACCTGCTTGGAAGTTTCGCCCGGCGCAAAGGTCAACGTGCTCGAAACAGGTGCATAGTCAAACCCGCCCGTGGCAGTCCCGTTCTGGGTCGAGTACATCAGCGACACCGGTTGCTGCGAAGGGCTACTTAGGCTCACGATAAATACGAGCGGATTTACGTCATGCAGCTCAGGCTGGGTGACATCGTTGATCGTGATCTGAGGAGTTGAGTCATTATCGATGATCGTCAGCACAGCAGCAGCGGGAGCTCCCAGATTGATGCCGACCGGAGCAGTAAGCGTAAGATCGATCGTCTCGTTAGTTTCGAGGTCCGTGTCATCACTTATTTGGACCACAAATGTCTTGGCGGCTGTATCGCCATTGGCCCAGTTAAGTGCGCCGGAAGCCGGGGTATAGTCCACGCCTGCCGTAGCGGTGCCGCCTGAGGTCGTGTAATTGACAGATGCCGCACCGGCCCCCGTGCCCATTCGGGTGACCGTAATGGTCGCCGAAAGCACATTCTCGTTGACCGAGAACGTGGTTGAACTGAATTGAACTGTATCTCCGGCCGGTGTTGGGGTTGGGGTCGGAGTTGCAGTTGGAGATGGCGTTGGCGTGACGGTTGGCGTTGGTGTTGGAGTTGGTGTCACTGTTGGAGTCGGCGTGACGGTCGGAGTAGGCGTTGGGGTCGGCGCCGCATCGTCGTTCAGGAGCGTCGCCGTTCCGACTCCATCGGCGATCTCGCCGTTGATCGGGCTATCGAGTTCTACGGTAAATGTTTCATCGGCCTCAAATGTAACGTCACCGATGACGGTGATGGGTACGAGCGTGATCGTCTGTCCCGGCCCAAATATCACTTGGCCGTTCGCGGCGGTATAATCCGAACCCGCGGCCGCCGTGCCGTCTTTTGTCGAGTAATTTACCGCTATCGGATCATGCGACGGCCCGCTCAAGGAAAGCGTAAAAAGAATAACGTGCATCCCGTTGCCCTCGGCGACGGCCACGTCGTCGATCGAAATAGACGGGGCGAACAAGCCCCGCACGGCGGAGAGACTCGATGGGGCCCAGCTCCGGGAAGGTAAAGAAAAGATCGTCCCGCTGTAAACGCCCGGATCAGTCTGCGGGAGAATGCTCGCCGCCGGCAGCCGGCACGCCTCCGGCCCGAACGTATTTGCATACACGCCCGAAAACAGCACAAACAGTACAGCGACAACAAGCAAGAAAGGCCGGAACGAAGGCCAAACAGTGACAAAAGCTTGGGTTGACATCATAGTACGCCTCCGACCGAGGGCATTTCGACACAGCACATGCGGCCGCATCCATCAAAACCGCAGCCGCCGTGGAACACCTAGCGCCCGGCCGTTTCGTGTACTGCCTCGTCGATCAGGTACAGCAAACGCAGCGAATCTGCCGCCGCGCGCAATATATTTGGTGAAGAGAAGGTCTGAACTTTGGCTAAAAGGTAACACGGAAAAGCCAACGAATCAAGCTTTTCTCTTTGAGGCATCGCCGGCCGAATTATTTGGTTTATCCGAGACCACCTTAACAACTCAAGACCTCAATGATTGTTCGTGTGCGTCTTCCGGAAAAAAGATTGACGGCAGCCGAAGGGTCGGGTTAAACTTGTTTTGACGGTTTATCTGCGTTTTTGCGTATCAGTTTGTCCACTTGAGCCGTTGATCGATAGCCACTTATTCGGCATCTCATTCTCGACAAAAGCTTTAGCGAAATATGGCGGGCCTGCATTTTATCGCCTTTGGCCTCTTTTAGCCGACCAATATGTTCAACCGGATCGATGACCTTTTGCGCATGGCGATGAGCTTTGGATCGTCAGACCTGCATTTGCGCGCCGGGGCGGTTCCGGTGATCAGGGTAAACGGCGAGCTGCGGCCTTTGGAGGGTGTGGCAAAGCTGTCGCAGGACGAGACGCTGGAGATGGCGTTTTCGATGATGTCGAACCGGCAAAAGCAGCATTTTAAGGAAGTTTTTGAGGTCGATATCGGATACGGAGTGACGGGGCTGGGGCGGTTTCGCGTAAATATCTTTCAGCAGCGGAATTCGATCGGGATCGTCGCGCGTGTTATTTCGGACACGATCAAGAATTTTACCGAACTCGGCCTGCCGCCGATCCTGCAGAAGATCGCGGAGGAAAACCGCGGGCTTATTCTGGTCACGGGAACGACCGGCTCGGGTAAATCGACGACGCTTGCGGCCATTGTTGATGCGATAAACCAAACCCGCAATTGCCACATTGTCACGATCGAAGACCCGATCGAGTTTCTGCATAAAGACAAAGAATCATTTGTCACACAGCGCGAGGTCGATGTTGATACGCGATCATTTGCCGAGGCCCTGCGGGGCAGCCTGCGTCAGGACCCTGACGTTATCCTCGTCGGCGAAATGCGTGACCTCGAAACTATTGAGACGGCATTGGTTGCCGCTGAGACAGGCCATTTGGTTTTATCCACGCTGCATACTTTGGACGCTCAGGAGACGTTGACGCGAATTCTGTCGGCCTTTCCGCCGTTTCAGCAAAAATCGATCAGGATCCAGCTTGCCGGCCTGCTAAAGGCGGTCGTCTCGCAGCGCCTTATGAAATCGGCGGTGACACACAGCCGCGTTCCGGCGGTAGAGGTAATGATCTCGACGCCGTTGATCCGCGATTATATTCTGCACGAAGACAAAACGCCGTCGATCCGCGACGCCATCGCCGCCGGCACATCCCAGTACGGCATGCAGACGTTCGATCAATCGCTATTCTATTTATATCAATCCGGCCTTATCTCGCTCGAAGAGGCGCTGCGTGGTTCGACAAATCCGGACGAATTCCGCCTGCGGCTGGCCGGCATACAAAATACGTCGAACATCGCCCGCGAAGAGATGGAAAAGCTGGGCGGACTCACAAGCGTAACAGACATGATCACGCGAATGTGACGGCAGACCCGATCCGATATCCGTATGATCTATGGGGCCGCAGCCGCCAGCGGCCTCATTTTCTTGCCGATCGAGCGCGTCTCTTGGCTTGCTTTGCGTGAGGTAAGGCCCGGTTTCCCGCAAAGCCGCAAAGAAACCCCAAGAGAAAAATTTGCGACAAGCACCACTAGATCAGGACACTAACTTTTCGCCGGTTTTAACGCATAATCCTTGACACACACCGCCAAACCCGTGTAACTTTTAAGTTTATGCGAACGGGCAAAATGTGTGTGAAGAAAGCCTGGCGAAGCGGTATCCTTCGCACGGGGCTGGGTACGGCCATTCCAAACCGGAGGTATTAAATTCAATGGCTTGGAGATGGAGTATCAATTAGGCATTTTGAACAGGGGCATAAAACGCGGATCGGCGAAAAATAAACTTAGTTAAGGAAGTTCACAAATAGTAAATGGCAAACGAGGTTAACAACGAGGTCGAAGGATCGAATACGGGCGAAACTTCGACGGTAGAACAGGCACCCGAACAGACGACAGCGGCAGCGGCGGAAACAGCGGCTCCGGAACAGGCAGCTCCGACGGAAACTCAGCCGGCGGCCACGCTATCACGCAGCGCACCGAGGACCGTGGCAAAACCGGCCGCCCCCGCCGAAGAAACGCATGGCGGCGACGTCGATTTCGGCGCGATCCTTGAGCAGTTCGAACAGGAACAGGTTGCGTACCATCCGGGCGATATTGTCGAGGGCAAAGTGGTCGGCGTTTCCGACCGCGGAGCGCTTATCGATTTCGGCTACAAGAGCGAAGGCGTAATTCCGGCAGAAGAGCTGGATGCGAGCGGCGAAGTGCTTGCGGTCGGCGATACCGTCGAGGTGATGATCAAATCCATCCCCGGCGGCGATGCTCCGCCTTCCCTGTCGCGGTCGGACGCCAAGCTTCGCAAAGTTTGGAGCGACCTGGAGGAAGCGTTCAAGGAAGATAAGGCCGTTATCGGAAAGATCGTTGACAAGACCAAAGGCGGACTTCGTGTTGACCTGAACGGGATCGAGGCCTTTTTGCCCGGTTCGCAGATCGATTCACGCCCCATCCGCGGCCTGGACGCTTATCTTGGACAGGATATCGAGGCCAAGATAATCAAGTTTAGCCGACGACGCAACAATATCGTCCTTTCGCGCAAGGTGATCACTGATGTTGTGATCAATGAGCAAAAGGCGGAAACGCTCAATAATATCGACCTTGGATACATTGTTGAAGGGACGATCAAGAACCTGACCGAATACGGGGCATTCGTTGATATCGGCGGTATTGACGGCCTGCTTCACGTGACGGATATGTCGTGGGGACGGCTTGGCAATCCGGGCGATATGTTCAAGGTCAACGAGCATGTTCAGGTGAAGGTACTCAAACTCGACCGCGAGCGCGAAAAGATCTCGCTTGGGTACAAGCAGCTGCAGGCCGATCCGTGGTCAACCGTGGTCGAGATGTACCCGGTCAATTCAAAGATCACCGGCAAGGTCTCGTCAGTTACCGAGTATGGCGTCTTTGTTGAGCTTGAGCCGGGCGTTGAAGGACTTGTGCACGTCTCGGAGATCTCCTGGTCAAAGCGCACCGCCAACCCGAAGAAGATGTTCAACAAGGGTGAAGAGGTCGAGGTACAGGTGCTGGGCGTTGATACCGAGGACAAGCGGATCAGCCTTGGCATGAAACAGCTGCAGGACAACCCGTGGTATACCATCCATGAACGCTATCCGGTCGGCACGAAAGTACACGGCAAGGTACGCAATCTCACTGACTTTGGAGCGTTCATCGAAGTTGAGGACGGCATTGACGGACTGGTCCACGTTTCGGACATCACATGGGCGAAGAAGCTGAAGCATCCGAAAGACCTTCTGAAGAAGGATCAGGAAGTTGACGCTATCGTCACGAACATCGACGCGGCCGGCCAGCGGCTTTCGCTTTCGATGAAGGACCTGACGCCAAGCGCGTGGGAGAGCTTTGTCGCCACACACCGTCCGGGCGATGTCGTACGCGGCAAGGTATCCCGATTTACAAGCTTTGGCATCTTTGTCGAACTCGGCGACGGGCTCGAAGGCCTCTGCCACATTTCTGAACTTTCCGATGAACGGGTGGAAAGCCCCGAATCGGTCGCCAGCCTCGGGCAGGAGATGGACTTCAAGATCCTGCGCATTGAGAACGAAGAGCAGAAGATCGGCCTTTCGCATCGTGCTGTCGGCAAAGATGAAGAGCCGGTTGCCGATACGCGCGTTTATTCGACCGAGGCCAAGGGCGGCATGGCCAGCCTTGGTGAACTTGCGAACCTTCTGGGCGGAAGCGGTGAGGCCGCAAAACCCGAACTGACCAAGGAAGAACGCGAAGCGGAAAAGCGTGCACGAAAGGAAAAAGCGAAGCAGGAATATGAGGCTTCGCTTGCCCGTGCCGAGGAAGAAGCCGCGGCGGCCGAAACTCCGACAGAGGAGGCCGAACCGGCGGTCGTAGATATGTCGCCAAGCGAAACGACGCTTGCGGCCGCGGCCGAACCGGGTGCGGTCGAGCCGTCAGGCGAAGAAGGCGAGTCGGCCGTTGATCTTTCCGGCAGCGAAGCAACGCTTGATGCGGCCGCGGAACCGGGTGCGGTCGCCGAAGCTGCCCCTGAAGGTACGGAAGGCGGTTCGGACGATGAGAACAAGGCTGAGTCGGCGGATACAACGACTTAAAGGCAGGCTCAACTAACCTGGGGCCGGGATGCCCCGTGTGAGGACTAGAGAAATGACAAAAGCGGACCTGGTCGAGAAAGTCGCAAAAGAAGCCGAGATGACCAAAAAGGATGCCGAACAACTGGTCGAGATAATTTTCGACAGTATTGTCGACACCCTGAACAGCGGAGAAAAGATCGAACTGCGCGGCTTTGGCAGCTTCCGCGTCCGCGAGCGCAACTCGCGCCGCGGCCGCAACCCAAAGACCGGAGCATCGGTCGAGATACCTGCAAAACGGGTCGCGTATTTCAAACCGGGAAAGGAACTGAAAGAGCTGATCAATAATACTCCCTAAGGTTCGCGGCCTTGGCTAAAACCTTAACGGCAGAGGCGATCAGGTTTCGCTTCTGCCGTTCTTATTTCTCTGTAGAATCCGCGGATCGGATCGCCGCCGGCCTGTCATACCTTTTTTGCCGCCGCCTTTTCCTGCTCGGGCGTTCGTTTTACCGCCTCGTCCTCGACCTCGCCGCCCGGGCCGACGGGCACATCCTTTGGATCGATAAATCGCATTCCGCCGTATTCCTGCGCTCCGTTGTCCGGCACGATCTTGTACTGGCCGGACGCGGGCGGAACGTAACCGGGATAATCGACGCGGCTGTGATATATAGCGACAAGCGACCGGATCATCGCCTCGCGGATCTGCGTCAATTCGCGCAACGTTAGGTCGCATTCATCAAGCTGGTCGTCGCTGATGATCGCGTCAATTATCTTGGTCACGATAAACCGAATGTTGTCTGGCGTTGGCTCAGACAATGAACGCGCCGCAGCCTCGCAGCTGTCGGCGATCATCATTATCGCCGCCTCTTTGAACTGAGGCTTTGGCCCCGGATAGCGAAAATCGTTCTCGACCAGTTCCTCGCCCGGCTTTAATTCGGCCTGCGCCTTTTTCAGGAAAAAATGCAGTGTGCGCGTTCCGTGATGCTGCGGAATAAAATCTATTATCCGCTGCGGCAGGCCCATTTCCCTTGCCAGCTTTTGCCCGTATGTCACGTGGCTGATGATGATCTTGGCACTCTGGACGGGTTTGAGCCGGTCGTGCGGGTTCTTGCCCATCTGGTTCTCGACAAAATGCTCAGGCGCCGCGGTTTTCCCGATGTCGTGATAAAGGGCCCCGATCCGCGTCAGCAGGCTGTTTGCCCCGACGGTCCGGCAGGCTTCTTCCGCCAATTGCCCGACCGCGTGCGAGTGCTGGTTTGTCCCCGGAGCACGCAAGGCAAGCTGGCCGAGCACAGGCAGGTCGGCGTTTGAAAGTTCAAGCAGCTTTACATCCGTCAAAATACCGAAGATCGATTCGCAGATCGGCAAAAACACGGCGGTCGCGGCGGCCGTGATCAATCCGCTGGCAAGCCCGCACGCAATAGCAAGCAATACCGTGTTTAGAATGAACGGCTGCTGTGTGTAGCCGATCATCGCGATCGCAAGCAGAGCGCTTACGGCGCCGACCAGTGTGCCGGCGAGTGTGATGGTCTGCCGGGTGCGGTAATGGCCCATTCCGTAAACCGCGACGGACGAGGCAATGGTCGCGTAGATCGCAAATTCAAGCCCGCGCGGGGCAAGCAGGCCGGCGATGAGCGATGTGAACACGCCCGTAAAAAGCGCTGTCCGCCGGTCGGCCAGCATGTTCATCAGCAAACTGCCGAACGCGAACGGGATGGCAAACGCCCAGAGGCTTGCGTCGTTCATCGGGGCGCGAATGTTCTGTGACGCGGTAAACTCCGCGAGACGGAACATCAGGGCCATGATAACGGTCTGCGCCGCGACAATGAACCCGAACAGTGCAAATGTCTTGTGCTCTGAAAGAGCAAGGCGCGGAACGATGCCGCGATGCTCGATGAACTTCCATCCGGTCCAGAACAGGCCGGCAATAAGAACAAGCAGGCCGAAGAAACGGTTCACGCGGCGGGTCGTGGTGGAATAATTCTGTATCGCCGCGATCTGCGAGACCATCGCGGGCGTGATCCTCTGGCCTTCATCGACAATCCGTTCGCCGCGTTTCAGCGAGATAGCGAGCGGTTGAACGCCCTGCGCGGCCTGTCGGCGTTCGGCCTCGGTCGCGGCGCTGTCATAGATCAGGCTTGGCTGGATCAGGGGCGACAGGGCCGCAACGAACGCCTCTGCCTCTTTCGGTGAAAAACTCCTGA
>JADLDC010000259.1 GCA_020846885.1 Acidobacteriota bacterium
ATTGGAGACCTGACAAATTATGCCGATCAGCCCCGAACTTCTGGAGATACTTCGCTGCCCCAAGTGCAAGTCAAAAGTCGAAATAAACGCGGAGAAAACCAAGTTAAAGTGCGTCAATCCGGAATGCTCGCTCGCCTATCCGATACGCGACGAAATTCCCGTGATGCTGGTGGACGAAGCGACGGTCGAGAAGGATTGAGGTTCCCACCGCTTTGAAAACGATCGATTGGACAACCACCACAAAGGTCCTGGTCGTCAAACTGCGCTCGATCGGCGATACGGTCCTTGCGACGCCGTCGCTCATCGCCCTTCGAAAATTTCTACCCGATGCGCAGATCGACATCCTGCTTGAAGATTGGGTCGCGCCTGTCCTTGACGGATTCGATATCGTTGACAACGTGCTCTCCGTCGGGGCGGGGACCCGCGAGCGGTTGTTGATGATGCGTCGGCTGCGAAATGAGCGATACGACGTGGCGTTCAACCTGCACGGCGGCACGACGAGCACGTTCTTCACCGCCGCAAGCCGCGCCCGGCACCGCGTCGGCTGGGCCGAATATCAATACTCGCGGCTCTACAACCATCTCTATTCGTCGGCCGCTGATTTCTGGAACAAGCCAAAAACCCACTCCGCCGAACAGCAGCTTGCCCTGCTCGGGTTCGCCGGCGTGCCTGTCAGCGACCGCCCGAAAAGCCGGCTTGTCGTTACTGATGAAGCGGCCGCAAAAGTAGAACATCTGCTTCACGTTCGCGGTATCGATCGGGAAAAGATCGCGCTAATACATCCGGCCGCCGCGTTTGCGACAAAGCAATGGCAGCCGCAAAACTTCGCCCGCGTGATCGAATTTCTCGAACGAGCGGGCTTTTATTCCGTCCTTGTCGCGGCGCCAAACGAGCGGAATGTGATCGAACAGGTCCGCAGTTCAACCGGCGCAATGTTCCACGGATTCTGCGATCTAAGCCTGCCCGAAATTACCGCCCTCGCCGCGCGTTCCGACCTGTTTGTCGGAAATGATTCCGGCATCGCCCACATCGCCGCGGCGGTCCATACGCCGTCCGTCGTCATCTTCGGCTCATCAAACCGCGACCACTGGCGCCCGTGGGATCCAAATGATGAAGTCCCGAACGAGATCGTTTTCGAACCATTCCCCTGCCAACCCTGCCCCGGCTACGAATGCAAAGTCTTCGGCCGACCCAAATGTATTCTCAGTATTCCTGCCGAATCGGTTTTCAGTGCCATAGACCGCATCCTCGTCTGACTCCTGCCCGGCGAGCAGTCACCGCAATTGTGCCAACCGTTTAGCCGCTGCCTCAAGTGTTTCGTCCTTCTTGCAGAAACAAAACCTGACCATCTGCGAACCCATAGCGGGGTCATGGTAGAAGGAAGAGCCAGGCACGACGGCAACACCGATCTCGCGGATAAGGTGTTTTGTAAATTCTATATCATTCGGAAAGCCAAAATTCGATATATCGGCCATGACGTAATAGGCCCCTTGCGGAATATCGCATCTGAACCCGGCATCTCGCAGGACAGGCACGATGAGATCGCGTTTGCGCTGATATTCCTTTTGCAGATCTTCGTAGTAGCTCGGCGGCAGGCTCAAAGCATATGCTCCGGCGTGTTGCAGCGGGTTTGCGGCGCCGACGGTGAGAAAATCGTGTACTTTGCGGATGGCTCCTGTTATATCTGCCGGGGCAATACAGTAGCCAACTCGCCATCCGGTGACCGAATAGGTCTTTGACAGCGAGTTAACGACAACGGTCCTCTCGCGCATGCCTTCGATGGTTGCCATAGAAACGTGTTCAAGCGGGTCGCCGTCTTCGTCAATGTTGTATGTAATGTGTTCGTAGATCTCGTCTGTAAAGCAAAGCGCGTCATGCTGTTTGCACAGGTCTGCGATGAACTCCATTTCCTCGCGAGTATAAACCTTGCCTGTCGGATTGTTCGGGTTGCATATGATGATCGCCTTTGTCCGATTGTTAAAGGCGGCACTCAGCTCATCGCGATCGAAAACAAAGCCATTGTCCGTGCGATAAAGCGGCACGTGCCGAGGAACGGCGTCAGAAAGTATTGCGTCGGGAGCATAATTTTCGTAGAAGGGCTCAAAAACAACGACCTCTTCGCCGGGATCGACCGTTGCCATCATCGCGGCGATCATTCCTTCGGTCGAACCGCAGGTGACGGTTATCTCAGTCTCGGGATCAATGTCCAGCCCGAGAAACCACATCGTTTTTTTGGCGATCTGGTCACGAAATTCCTTTACACCCCAAGTCACCGCGTACTGATTGTGATCGGCGGCGATAGCCTCCTGGGCCTTCCGCTTTATATCGGCAGGTGCTGGCCAATCCGGAAATCCCTGACCCAGATTGACGGCCCCGTATTTTGCCGCCTCGCGGCTCATTTCGCGGATAACCGATTCGGTAAACGACGCGGCCCTTTGCGAGATCCTGGTTCTTGACACTTGCGACTTGCTCATATTGGTTTAGGGCCCTAATAACCTCGGTCGAGCCTGTTCAATTTCTGTTCCTATTGACGGCCGCAGCCCGGCCCTAGTCAGCAAGGCCGAGTTCAGCCCTTGACAGGCCGCCATTTTCAGTGATGATCGCCTCGGGAACCGGTATTTTGTCGCTAACGATCGTGGCCTCGGGAAGGATCTCGTTGAAAAGCCGCCGTATTTCTCGGGTATCGGCTGCTTCGACCGCCTGTTGAAAACGGGCCAACATGCTCATCACCTCGTCCTTGGAATAGGTCGCGATCTTTCCGATAAAGATCTTTGGATGGTGGGTTTTCAGCAAATTCTCACCGGTTATTTCAAGTTCCTCAAAAAGCTTTTCTCCCTTTCTGATACCGGTAAAAACGATATCTATATCCTCATACGGCGTCAGGCCTGAAAGCCGGACCATGTCTTCAGCCAGATCCAGTATCTTCACCGGGTCGCCCATATCCAGAATAAAGATCTCACCGCCACTTCCAAGTGCTCCTGCCTGCATAACAAGCTGCGAAGCCTCCGGAATGGTCATGAAGTATCGCGTCATTTCACGGTCAGTGACCGTTATCGGCTCGCCCTTTTCGATCTGTTCCTTAAATATCGGCACGACCGAACCGGCGGAACCAAGAACATTGCCAAATCGCACTGCCATATAATTTGTCTCATATGCCTGATTCAGCTCCTGCACGACGATCTCGGCGATCCGTTTGGATGCGCCCATGATCGACGTCGGATTCACGGCCTTATCGGTAGAGATCAAAACAAAATCAGTTGAGCCGAACTCACCTGCGAGCTTGCCCAAGATCCGTGTTGCGAAGATGTTGTTCTTTACCGCCTCGCAAGTGTTACTTTCCATCAGCGGAACGTGCTTATGAGCCGCAGCATGGAAGATAACTTGCGGGTGAAATCGCTCAAAGATCTCACGCATTCGCGGCTCGTCACCTACGTCGGCTATCAGCGAAATGGCATCGGCGGTTTGCTCGTTCCCGTCAAACTCTCTTGAAATATTGAATAGCAGGAATTCCGCCCGTTCCACCAACAAGATCGTCTTCGGCCGAAATTCGATTATCTGGCGTACGAGCTCCGAACCTATAGAACCACCGGCACCAGTGACCATTACGGTCTTTCCGGAAAGGAACTCCCGCACGTTGCGGTCGTCCAGCTTGACCGGATCACGGCCCAAAAGGTCATCGATCTGTACATCACGTACTCGGCTTACAGCAAGACGGCCATGCGCCAGCTCATTCAGGCTTGGGACTATTTGCGCCTTTACAGGAATCGAACTGCAAAGTTCAAGGATGCGCCGGATCTCTTTTCCCTGGGCATGATCGATCGCTATGACGATCTGTTCGATCTTCAGTTCAGCAACCAGGCGCGGAAGGTCCGTTGTTGTCCCAAGAACTTTGACACCGCCTACGCTTCCGCCCTTTTTCTTAGGGTTGTCATCAACAAATCCACGAATCTCCAGTTCGGCATCACTGCGGCCGCCGAGATTCTTGACGAGGGTCGCCCCCATGCGCCCGGCACCAACAAGCAGCGCCGGCTTTCGCTTTGGCGCACGCGAACGCATTAGCGGGCTCCGCTTATCCCAGACCTCGTAGACGAATCTTCGCAGAACGCGAACCCCAACTAGGCCGCCATAACCAAGTACCGTATCGATCAAGATGACCGACATCGGCACCTGCCAAAGCGAAAGATCCGTCAGGGCCAGCGCGAAACGCAGGACAAGCAAGATGCCGCCAGAGACAATGGCTGCAGTAAGAAAGACCCGCAGATCACTGATGCTGACATAACGCCAAATGATCGAGTACGAACCGACGAGGAACAGGGCTGAGAACTGTATTAGAAGCACCAGCGGCAGCTTTCTTATAGCACTGTCCACATAGAATGCAGTGACCTGTATATTGATCGCGGGCAAATACGCAAGGAAGAAGGCTCCTGACAGGATGGTAAGGTCAAGCAGGAACTGTATCGGCCGCCTGAAAAACCAGAGCCTGTCTGAAAGAGCCGCTGTGTGAGGTTGACGATAGGGCATTTGCTGGAAGAACTCCCGTTATCTGTGAGTCGCTCTCGCTATTACAGCAAAGTCGAAGCAAAAGTAAAAGCCTTTTCTCGCTATCTCGGACCTGGAAATGAGG
>JADLDC010000260.1 GCA_020846885.1 Acidobacteriota bacterium
CGACCGGAATGCCCGCCTCCTTCATCATCGTAAGGCCCGCGACCGCATAGTTCATCGTCTCCGGCGGAACGCTCCGTTTGTGAAAGAAATCACCGCATATTATGACGAAATCTACCTTCTCATCAATGGCATATTTCCGAAGCACGTCGATCCAGGCATCGAAGAAATCGCGCGGGCTCTCAGACAGCTGATAACGCGTACAGCCCAAGTGGACATCGGAAATATGCAGAAACTTCATGTACTTGATTTTACCACATGAGTCAGAACCACCCTGCGTCAGCGGGTGGGTTCTTTACAAGTGTCAGAACCACCCCGCGTTAGCGGGTGGGTTCTTTTTCCGTCTGGACTCGCGTGGTTACTACGCGTGTCAGAACCACCCTGCGTTAGCGGGTGGGTTCTTTTTCCGTCTGGACTCGCGTGGTTACTACGCGTGTCAGAACCACCCTGCGTTAGCGGGTGGGTTCTTTTTTCGCGTGTTTCGCGGCCAATAAGAACCCACCCGCTAACGCGAGGTGGTACTGACAAGCAATAAGAACCCACCCGCTCATGCGAGGTGGTACTGACAGACGGAGAAGAACCCACCCGCTAACGCGAGGTGGTACTGACAAGCAATAAGAACCCACCCGCTCACGCGAGGTGGTACTGACAAGCAATAAGAACCCACCCGCTCACGCGAAGTGGTGCTGACTTGCGGGACCAAGAACCCACCCGCTAACGCGAGGTGGTACTGACACGTGTAAGAACCCACCCGCTAACGCGACGTGGTACCGACAAGCAATAAGAACCCACCCGCTCACGCGAGGTGGTACTGACAAGCAATAAGAACCCACCCGCTCACGCGAGGTGGTACTGACAGACGGAGAAGAACCCACCCGCTCACGCGAGGTGGTATTGACTGTGGTAAATTACCTTTCATGGACAAGACCGTACTGATCACAGGGGCCTCCAGCGGCATTGGGCTGCATACGGCAAGGCTGTTTCAAACGAAGAACTGGAAGGTTGCCGCGACGATGCGGCAGCCTGAGAACGCTGAAGAACTGCAGAGGATCGTTGATGTCGAATGTTTCCGGCTGGACGTGACCGATGTCGATTCGATCCGAACGGCGATCGCGGAAACGATCGAAAAATTTGGCCGGATAGATGCCGTTGTCAATAACGCCGGTTATGGCTTGCTCGGGCCGTTCGAGGCCTCGTCCGATGAGCAGGTCCGGCGGCAATTCGAGACCAATGTCTTTGGGACAATGAATGTTTGCCGCGAGATAATTCCGTATTTCAGAGAGCGAAAGGGCGGGTATATCGTCAACGTCGCTTCGATGGGCGGGCGGACCGTCTTTCCGTTCTCGAGCGTTTACAACGCCACAAAATGGGCGATCGAAGGATTTACAGAGTCGCTGCAGTATGAGCTGGATCCGTTCAACATCCGGCTAAAGCTCATCGAGCCGGGCCCGATCAATACTGATTTTTACGGCCGCTCACAGGAAGTAGCGCGAAAGAGCGGACTTTCGAGCTACGATCACTATGTCTCGCGATTCATATCGTTTATGAACAAGGCGGGAGGCGAGGCCCCGGATGGCTCGATCGTCGCGCAGGCGATCTATGACGCTGTCACGGACGGGTCGCGTAAGCTCCGCTATCCAGTGAATACAAAGGGTTTGCTCTTTCTTCGCGGCATTTTGCCGAGTTCCGCCTATCGGCTTGTAACAAAAACGATCTTCCTCAGATAGCGGCCGATCACTTTGCGCTTGCCGCTGAAAGCCTGCAGCGGCCGAGTTCGTCCAGGATCGGTGCCAACTGATCGAGGACCTTGTCGTGGGCAACACCATTTGAAGCGACAATCCCGTTGAGATTGAGCACATTGCCGATATCGTATCGAAACTCGTCGCCAAAAAGGTCGGTCACGCGGCCGCCGGCTTCTTCGAGAATGATCTGCGGGCCGCATGTGTCCCAAAATTTGGTCCTGTGCGATAGATGAATGTAGAGGTCGCATGTCCGCTCGGCGATCATCCCGATCTTGACGCCGACCGAGCCTCGGCCGATCTCTTGTCTTAAGCCGAGTTCCTTGATTATCCGCGACATTTTCGGGCTGCGATGATCGCGCGAGACGGCAATATTCATCTGCATGAGGTCTGTATTGCCCGAAACATGCAGCCGTTCAGGCTCCGCGTCACCCCTGACCACAAATGTGCCGTTGCCTCGCGAGGCAAAGTACAAAAGTTGATGGGCCGGAAGATAAACGACGCCGACGATCGGACTCCCGCCTTCCGCAAGCCCGATCTGCACGGCAAAATCGCCGTCTTTTTTGATGAATCCCGCGGTTCCGTCGATCGGGTCGATTATCCAAACGCGGTCGCTGGCAAGGCGTTCCGCCGACTTGTCCACCTCTTCTTCAGAAAGGATCGCGTCGTTGGGGAAAAGTTCGGCAATGCCTTCGACAATGATGCGGCTCGCCTCGCGATCCGCTTCCGTGACCGGTTCAGAACGCTGGTCCAGCCCGATCTTGCTTTCGGAGATGATATCGAGTGCGTAATGTTCGAGAATGGCCGCTCCGGCCTTTCGAGCGATGGCAACGGCGGCTTCGAGTTCGACGGATAGCATTGATTCCAAGGTAGCACTAAGGTGGACCAAAAGCGACACGCGTGCGGACTCATGCCAGGTCGGCAAGTTCGGTGATCCCGCACCGCGGACAGACGAGAGTTCGACGGGCCGCGTCGGCCCACTTTGCAAGCGCTTTGTGCGACAGTCTGGGCCCGTTGCCATCGGCCTCGCCTTCGCCCTCGGTCAGCAGGCGGGAATGAGAACGTTCGGGCTCAGGGCGTGATGCCAGTATCTCGCGTTCACAGTGCCGGCAGGCCCAACCGGATCCATCGTTATAAAAGTCGTTCAGCTCGATCATAGAAAAGGGCAACGCCGGCATTTTGGCCGGCGCTGCTAAAAGGCTTCCTCGGTGTCCAGGGAAGCAAATCTATCAACTATACAACTACTGGACCGAGCGGCGTCCTGAACTGGCCGAAGGCAGCAGCTTTAACGGTAAGGCCACTGTTTTTCCTTCCCGATAGACCTCGACCTGGACTGTATCGCCGATCTGTTTTTTATCCAGCAGCCGATAAAGATCATCTACGTTATTGGTCGGCTGGCCGTCGACCGAAAGGATGATGTCGCCTATGGTCCCGCTCTGTGTCAGGCCGCGAAGGCCCGCCCGCTCGGCGGAACCGCCGGGAACAAGGCCGTAGATCAGCAGGCCCTTATCGACTGGAAGACGATAACCGCGCTCCAGAAGTTCCTGAACGCTGGGCAGCGACGCTCCCAATTTCGGGCGTCGGACCATGCCGTATTGGATCAGCTGCGGGACAATGCGTTTGGCGGTGTTGACAGGCACGGCAAAGCCAACGCCGACCGATCCGCCGGCCGGTGAAAGTATCTGCGAGTTGATGCCGATCATTTTTCCAAACTTATCAAGAAGCGGCCCGCCCGAATTTCCGGGATTGATCGAGGCGTCCGTTTGTATCGCCGAATCGATGGGGCGGCCGTTTCTTGCCTGGATCGGACGCTGAAGGCCTGAGATCACACCGGTCGTAAGGGTCCGGTCGAGTCCGAACGGATTGCCGATCGCCAGCACTTTCTGTCCAACATTCAATTTGTCCGAATCGCCAAGGCCGATGACGGTCAGCCCTTCTGCCGGCGGCGTGATCTTTATCACCGCAAGGTCGGTATCCGGGTCGCCGCCTACCAAGGTTGCCGGGTAAAGCTTGTCGCCGCCAAATTTTACGGTCAGCTTCTGCGCACCTTCGATGACGTGATAGTTCGTCAGGATATGTCCTTCGGTGTCTATCACCGAGCCCGACCCGGTCCCTTTGCCCTCCTGGACACCGCCCCAGAAGTCCTGTTGATATGACGTGGTCGTGATGAAGGCCACGCCGGGCGAGATCGCCTTATAGACCTCGATGCTGTTCTGTTCGTCAGATACCGTTGCCGGATCTGAGATACCGGCCGGTGCGGCTTCGGCCGATGAGAATGCCGAATTGTCTATCTGCCGCCAATAACTGGCCAGAGTGTAAATAAGTGCGGTGGCGCCAATGGCGATCAAGGCTGTTGTAATGCCGAGGAGGATCACCTGTCGGGCCGTTAGCTGATAAACGGGTCTGCTATTCATTGTATCAATCCCTCGTAAAGAATCTTTGCACCAGGTTGGATGCTGTTGAGCAAAAAATTCGTTGTGCTAATTCATTACGCAAAAACGCCGCTGTTTGTTCAAATATGAACAAAAGCGGCGGCGAATGCTAGCTGTACGGCGTTAAATAATGGCGGCAAAGGCAAGCTCGGACAGGTGGTTTACCTGTTCAATCGTTGCGGCTGAGATAAGGCCAAAGGCCGCAAGGCCGGTAAAAATGTGAATGCCCATCAACCC
>JADLDC010000261.1 GCA_020846885.1 Acidobacteriota bacterium
ATTCTATTCCGTTCGTTCGCTTCAGCCGGGCGTTTATAGTGTAAAGATAGAGAAACAGGGCTTCAGCTCGGCAAATGCCGATAATGTTGTGGTTCAGCTTTCTCAGGTCGCACGTGCCGACATCAGCTTGAAGGTCGGTGCAACATCCGAAACCGTTCAGGTCGATATCGGTGCTACCGATATTCAGGTCGATACGACCCGTCAGACCGTGGATGGCGTTATCACGAGCCGACAGATCACGGCCCTGCCGCTGAACGAGAGAAACTTTCTCGATCTCGCGGTCCTTCAGCCCGGCGTGACGGTTGTTGACGGCGGCAACATTGACCCGACGAAGACGAATGCCTACCGTGCCGTCCGTGTTAACGGCGGATCGGGAACGGGCACTCGCGTTCAGTTGGAAGGCATTGACGTAACGGACGAGACGGTTGGAACAACTGTTGCCAATTTCTCGACGGACGCCGTGCAGGAATTCAACCTTCAGCGTTCGTCATTCGACCTTTCGACTTCGCTGACAACCTCCGGCGCAGTAAGCATTGCTTCGCGTACGGGCGGCAACCAGTTCTCGGGCAGCGGCTTCTATTTCAAACAAGACGATAGATTCGATGCCCGGCCAGACTTTGTTGCTGTTAAACCTGAATTCAATCGCGATCAGGCCGGATACCGTTTCGGCGGGCCGCTCTTCTGGAAGGATAAACTGTTCTTCTTCTCAAATTTTGAGCGGTTCAATCAGGCGGATTTCTCAAATTTCACTTCCGGCGATTTTCCGACGTTCAATGCGTCGTCATCATTGCCGATCGTGACGCGAGCCGCCCTGAATCGTGTTGACTTCAACGCGACGAACAATCTTCGCTTGTTCTATCTTCACAATTTTAACGATGATACCTCGACGGGTGGTACGATACGGTCGCCGTTCCAGAATATTGACTGGACCAACACGCACGTGATCGGCATCAACCTGACGGGAAGCAAGGTGACCCATTCAGGCCGTCTTGGTTATGTGAACTTCAATAACCGTATCGCCAGCAGCGAGCTGTCGGGTTTTGAATTCCCCGTCGTAAACGGAACGCCGGTCCAGATCAATGTGGGCGATCTTAGCTTTGGCCCCAACGGATTGGCCCCGCAGCAGACGTATCAAAACAACTACCAGGGCAAGTACGACGGCAGTGCCGTTTTTGGCGATCATGTCGTCCGCTTCGGTGTTGACATAACTCGCCTGATCCTGGGCGGATTCGCCAACTTTGCCGGTCCAGTAGCTGTCGTCGGTGACTTTGCGTCAAGCACCTCCAGCAATCCGCAGGATTATCTGCTGCAGGACTTTGGCGTAGGGCCGAACGCCGGCTTCTTTACGGCTCGGTCGGCACATAACCTGCCGTTCGGCGGTAAGTACAACACGCGTTATAGCTGGTACGTCGGCGATCTTTGGAAGGTACGCCGGAACCTGACCGTAAATTTTGGCCTCCGCCACAATTACGATACCAACTTTTTCAGCAGCCCGGACGTCCCGCGGCTTCCTGAACTGGATGTTTACGGCGCTGGCCTTGGCGACGCCGCAAAGTATCCGAAAGATGCGTTCAGCCCACAGCTTGGTTTTGCATGGGATCCGTTCGGCAACGGCAAGACCAGTATCCGCGGCGGATTCTATCTGGCGTACGAAGCGAACATCTTCAACAATTCGCTGTTTGATGAATTTGCCCGTATAACGACGGGCATTGGGCCGACCGCGTTGGCGACCGATTTTGTTGTTGGCCCCGACGGCACGCCCATCAACGTTACCGGCATTCCCGGATGCGCTCCGGGCGATACCGCTAACGGAGATTACAGCTGTCTGCGTGGGCGCACAATCAGTTCGGTCCTCCCGTTCATTACGCAGATCAACGCGGCGGTCCAGACTGCCTACTCAAATCTGGGTAATTACAATCCTAATAGCGGCCCATCGGAATTCGCGAACACGAACGGCGTTACCTTTGGTGGCCAGTTTCCGGGTGATTATAAGATCCCGTATTCGATGCAGTTCAACATCGGATTCCAGCATGAGCTGATGAAGGGACATGTCATCTCGGTGGACTATATCAGACAGCGCACGATCGGACTTCCGCTCCTGCTTGCTGATTATGAAAGCCGCCGCGATGCACGCTTCTTTAATGAAGCGGCTGCAAGAGCGTCGATCGCTACCCGCATTGGCACCACCCCGGCCAACGTGAACCCAACGACGATCCAGACGTATCTGAACGCGAATCCGACTGCCAGCATTGCAACGTTTGCTCTTGCGAACGACACGATCTGGCCGGGAGCAACCAGCCTGAATACGAGGGCACGGCTTGCAGTCGGCGGATTCTCGACATACTCGGGACTGCAGGTCTCACTCAACGGCCGTTTCGGCGGCGATACCTTTAAATTCCTCTCGATCGGCGAACGCGCACTGTTCAAAGGGTTGAGCTACACTGTGGGTTATGCACTTGCTTCGAACAAGGCGACCAGCGGCGTGGGGCGGCCTGAATTCATTGCGAATACGACCGATAATCGTGACTGGAATTCTGATTACGGCCCAAGCGGGCTTGACCGCCGGCATAATGCAACGGTCAGTGCCAGCCTGGACCTGATCGGTGGTTTCCGACTCGATCAGATCTATCGGTTCCAGACCTCGGCCCCCCAGTCGTTGTTCATTCCGAACAACCGGGCCGGCAGCGGCATCTTCACTTCGGACATCAATGGTGACGGCGGTGTCGGCGGTACGCCTCGCGGCGATCTGCTGCCTGGCACCAACATCGGCGCCTTTGGCCGTTCGATCAAGAACCTTGCCGATCTGAACGAGGTAATTGCCGCGTACAACGCCAACGGTGCAAACCAGTTGACACCCCACGGACAGCGCCTCGTTGCGGCGGGGATCTTCTCCGAAGCGCAGCTTAGAGCGATTGGGGCAGTTACCCCGACCATCCCGCTGGTTCCGCTGGGGAATCCCGATCCGTTCGAAAACCTGTTCACGGCGGATTTCCGCCTGACCAGGCCGATACGGATCTGGAAAGAAAACTGGATACTCGAACCGAGCTTTAGCGTGTTCAACGTATTTAACCACGCGGCCCTTGGCGCATACGCCGGATTGGCTATCCCGAATCCGGGCAGTTCGACGGTAACCAATTTTGGTGCCCTGAACTTCGATTATTCGAATCCGGATGACCTTGCTGCGCTATCCGAAACTCGCGGACTGCGGGCCCGCCGCCGCCAGATGCAGTTTGGTATCAGGTTCAGCTTCTGATCCTTTGTTTCTTGTTCAACTCTTGAGGCTGCCGGGAACGGCGGCCTCTTTTTTCGCATTTTCGTGCGTTTTCGCGGGCTTGTTTCGTGCAGTTCGTGGTCCGGCTTTCGGCTTCGCCACCACGAGAAAAAACAAAGGCGAAAAAGCGCGAAGCAAGTGGCGATATCTCATATTCGAACCAGTTTCAAATATTTCCTAAACCATTATTCCTTGGGTTCTAAATAAACTTGACAACAACACACTCAATCTTTATACTCGATTCAGGCTCAAGTCATTATATGTAATCATAGGTGAGCGAACTTTAATTGATCTGGAGAAACTTAGATGAGCAAAATCATTGGTATCGATCTGGGAACGACCAACTCGGTGGTTGCGGTGATGGAAGGCGGTGAGCCGGTCGTCATCACAAATTCCGAGGGCGGGCGGACTACGCCGTCGGTGGTCGCGTTTACAAAGGACGGAAATCGTTTGGTCGGACAGGTCGCAAAGCGGCAGGCCGTGACCAATCCGGAGAATACGCTTTATTCGATCAAACGCTTCATGGGACGGAAGTTTGATGAGGTAAGCGACGAAATAAAGCAGGTGCCGTACAAGGTAGAAAGGG
>JADLDC010000262.1 GCA_020846885.1 Acidobacteriota bacterium
ATGCATTTGAGATGGCGAAAGCGAGCCGTGTAACGCTTGAGCTAGATTCGGAAGCCGTTCCTTTGCTGCCCGATGTTTTGGACCTGATCGCCGACGGCATGCTTACTCGCGGCGACAAGAATAACCGTGTTTATGTGGGCGAGACTGTCGAATTTTTGCCTTCGGTCTCACGCGAGATGCAAAGTGCTCTTTTTGACCCGCAAACAGCGGGCGGACTTTTGATAAGCTTGGACGAAAACGGCGCAGAACGCTTTCTGCAGGCGGTGCCGGCGGCCCGGGTAATCGGGCTAGTAACCCCGATGGGGCCACGCCTGATCAGTGTAATTTAAGCAGGCGGGTAATTTAGAGGTACATCGAGTTGTTTCTTTTCATATTCGAATCGATCGGAACATCAGAGCTGATCTTGATCGGCATAATCGCGCTGATCTTTCTCGGCCCGCGCAAACTGCCTGAATTGGCACGAAAACTGGGCAAGATCATGGCCGATCTTAGGAATACGACCAATGAATTCAAGGATACGTGGGAACGCGAGGTCAATTTTGAGGAAGAGACCAAGGCGTTTCGCATTGACGACATTGATGAAAAGACGGAACCTCGCAAAACCCCACCGGCACTTGAAAAGGCGGCAATTTCGGCCCCGGCCGTAAAAGAGATCGACGCATCCCGGTTCGACGATGCTATCCCGGCCGGAGAAAACGGCTCCAAAGCACAGTCTTCCCCTGAAAAGGAACCATCGGACAGTTCCTTATCCGAAAAGAGGGATTGGCTCTGACCGGGTTGAAGCTATTCATACAAGACGCACCCTTAAATGGAAGAACCTGAAATCGAAAAAAATGGCGACCTCGGCGGACAGATGTCATTTCTTGACCATCTGGATGAACTGCGCCGAAGGCTTGTAAATTCAATAATTATTGTAATCATTGCGTTTATCGTGTGTTTTGCCTTTTCTGACGAGATATTCAGGTTTCTTGAAGTGCCGATCCGGCGAGCCTTGTCCGAAGCTCAACGCCGCGAAGTGCCGGTAGTTGGCCTGACCGGCGACGAAAAGGTGCTTCCCCTTTCTAGCCTGCAGCCGGGCGATCATGGGCGTTTTATCTTTTCCGAGCAGACAAAATTTGGAACAAGCGTTGTTCCGATCGGAGCCTCGGTCAATGCGGTCGTTGTTGCCTCACCGAATGGGCCGGCGCTTTTTACCGATGAACCGATATACACCGCGAATGCAATAGTGCCGAAGGGCGTCCGTTTACCAGTAGAACTTGGCGCGGGAGCAAAAAATGCCGAACCCGGGGACGAAAAGCTTATCGTCACCACCGCACAGGAATCATTTACGCTCTATGTGACTGTTTCACTGTACGCGGCGATCGCGTTCTCGATCCCGCTTTTGCTGCTTCAGGTATGGGGATTCATTTCGCCGGCTCTCTATAAACACGAGCGCGCTTACGTTACACCATTCGTTTTGCTGTCGAGCACATCCTTTGTGGGCGGAGCCGCCTTTGCCTATTACATCCTGTTCCCGCCGGCGGTCGGTTACCTGCTTGGGTTGGCTGAGGATTTTCGGCCTCTTCTGCGTGCGACCGACTATTTCGATCTAATAACATTGATAATGCTTGCGATGGGCCTGATCTTTCAGATGCCGGCGATTACCTATGTGCTTGCACGCATTGGACTTATTTCGGCCCGAATGCTTTTAAAAAGCTGGAAGATAGCCTTGATCGTCATCCTCATCGTCGCGGCGGTCGTTTCGCCAACCGGCGACATCCCGAACTTGATGTTGTTCGCTACGCCGATGATGGTGCTATATCTTGTCTCGATCTTCATCGCCTGGGTTTTTGGCAAAAAGCGAACCCCAGATGCGGTTGTCTGACTAGCCTTAGGCGCTTTGTGACTGCGAATTGGTATCCGAACCACTTTGAACAAGCCCCGATACAACCCAGCTTAGACCTATTGGCATCTTGAACAATTAGGCATAAGTGTCTAAAATTCAAGGTTACTCATACCCCGGCTGTTACGGGCGAAAAGATCGACATATCCAATTTCAGGAGTTTGCAGTATGTTCAAATCGAAACTGGCCAGGAATTTAGCAACAGGCATGCTTTTTGCGGCCGCCGCGGCCTCGACGGCCGTCGCCCAGAAAGAAAAAGAAGGCACGCCGAGCCAGGACCCGAGCTCAAAGGCCCGCAATGTGAAGCCGGAGCTAAAGGAAGCCTATAAGAAATGGGTGAACACGGACGTCGATTATATTATTACCAAAGAAGAGAAAAAGGCCTTCTATGCGTTGGTGACGGACGAAGAACGCGAGAACTTTATCGAAAACTTCTGGCGGCGGCGTGACCCGAATCCCGATACGGAAGAGAATGAGTATCGTGAAGAGTATTACGAGCGGATCGCCTATGCGAACCAGCATTACACATCGGGCATTCCCGGTTGGCGGACCGATCGCGGCCGCATCTATATAGCATGGGGCAAGCCGGATTCGGTCGAATCTCATCCGTCGGGCGGTTCTTACGACCGGCCGAGCTATGAAGGCGGCGGTTCGACATCGACCTATCCGTTCGAGATCTGGTTCTATCGGCATCTGGACAACGTTGGTGACGGCATCGAGATCGAGTTTGTCGATCCGACCGGGACAGGCGAATATCGGATAGCGCGCAATGCAAATGAAAAGGACGCTCTTCTGATGGTGCCGGGCGGCGGCTTGACGACCGCCGAGCAGCTTGGCCTTTCGGATAAGGGCGACCGCATAAACGGATACGGAATGGGCCAGAATTCATACATGCGCGAGCAGGATATGCCTTTCCGCCGGTTAGAGATCATCACTGCTTTGCAGCGGCCGCCGCAGGTCAAGTTCGGCGATCTTCAAAGCAGCTTGGATTCAACAAGCGCCATTCTGTTTGACAAGAACCCGCTTGGGTTCGATCTTCGGGTGGATTTCTTCCGCCAGTCAGACGATCGCGTGATAGCGGCGTTCACCATTCAGACCGAGAACAAAGAGCTTGCCTTTGAGAACATCGGCGGGCTGCCGACCGCAAAGATGAATATCTTTGGCCGCATCACCGCCGTCTCCGGCAAGCGTTCCGGCATATTCGAAGATTCTGTGACGACAAGCGCGACCGCGGGCGAGCTTGCGGAGATGAAAGACAGAAAGTCGATCTACCAAAAAGCAATTGCACTTCAGCCCGGCACGTACAAAGTTGACGTGGTCGTTCGCGATGTCGTTACCGGCAACCGCGGTGTGGTAAACCAGGGTTTTACGGTACCGCGCTATGATGACAAAAAGCTTTCGACCTCGACACTAATACTTGCCTCAAAGCTGCGCTCGACGACGGAACGCGATATTGGCGGCATGTTCGTAATCGGCAACGCAAAGGTTGTTCCGAACCTTTCAGGTGATTACAAAAAGGGCCAGGAGATCGGACTCTATATGCAGGTGTACAACGCCGGCGTCGATCAAACGACGCTGCGGCCCGCAGTCGATGTCGAATACATACTCAGCAAAGGCGGCAAGGAAGTTCTCAGGCAGGCAGAAGACTGGACCGGCCTGAGCGACTCAGGCCAGCGGCTGACGCTGGCAAGGCTTTTGCCGACCGACGCGCTGCCGGTCGGAGAATACGAGCTAAAAGTACTGACCAAAGACCGTGTCGGCGGTCAGGTCATCGAGAATAAAGGTAAATTCACGATAAGCCAGTAGAACCGGATACAGGTTCGTTAGCCCGCACGATTAAGATCATTTCGTGCGGGCTTTGGTCCAACAAACTTTAGTTTGTTGCTCAATGCATGTATCGCCCTTACTTCGTGCGGGCTTTTTGTCCAACAAACTTTAGTTTGTTGCTCAATGCATGTATCGCCCTTACTTCGTGCGGGCTTTTGCATTTTGGTCCACGCGAATAAGCGGCTGATCTTTTCCCTCACTTGTTGCAAACAGCGACCGGCCGTCGGATGAATAGCCGATCGCCTCGCCTTGGTTACGGCCGTCGAGATCGATGACAGCGGGCTTCTGCTTCCAGATATCATCGAAGTTTTTTGCATCGGGCGGCAATGCTAATTCATAGCCCGCGAAATAATCGCACAGCACCAATCGCTTTCCGTCCGGCGCAATATCACCGCCCGTTAGGAACCCGTTCGGGATCGCCGGCACCGTAATTTCCGCAACCTTTTCGGGCCGAACGACGGGTCCGCCGAACGACGGATCAAGCTTATAAACGCCGGCGGGCGAATCTTTGCTTTTGGTGATCACGTAGATCTCACCTGTTTCCGGATGGACCATCAAGGTCTCGGCATCGTGCGGCCCGTCGGGATAGGAGAAGGCCAACACCTCCGCAGGCGAGCTTAGAATCGGGTCTTTTCTTGTCGATCTTGCCCCGTCTTCCGGGACCGAAGGCTCGGCGACGCGATAGATCTGATGCGTGGTGCGCGGTTCCTTGCGGCTGTTTCCGGTATCGCCGAGATAAAGAAAACACTTGCCGCTCGCGTCCTTGAACTCTGCAATATCCTCCCAATCAATATTCTCTGCGTTCTCGATCTTCCAGGTGCCGAGATCGCGCCCGGTCGTGTCCATCGCAAAGATGTAAGGGCCGTCGCCGGAGTCATTGTGCGTCCATAAAATGTCAGGCTGACACCGTGACGCCGCCACGCCGCTGCTTTCTTCGATATCGCCTGATCGGACGCGCCCTGGCGTCTGCGGTTTGCCGTAATCAGAGCGATCCATCTCAAATTTTGGCGGTGTACCGCGGCTCACACCTATCGGCCCGCAGCCGATCGAAACTAAAACGGCAAGCCAAAATATGACAAGCGGGAATTTTTTGGTTATATTTCTGTACAGCATTCTTTTGCCGGTTCCGAGCATTATAACGTGCCGCCTTATCAGGTCGTTCAAACATTCTTCTTAAAATGCTCGTATTGCCATTAGGTTGACCCGATGATAGTTGGAACTGAATGGCTCATAGAGGCCCACGGCTGCAATGTTGAAGCGCTTCGCGACGAAGCGCGGCTTCGGGATATTTTTGCGCAAGTAATTGATGAATTGGGCCTAAAGGCGGTTGGCAATATCTGGCACAAGTTCCCGGGCGAAGGCGGAGTGACGGGCATGGTCGTCCTTACCGAATCACATCTCGCTTGTCACACATATCCCGAATACCGCATCGCAACATTCAATCTCTACTGCTGCCGGACGCGTCCTGAATGGAATTGGGAGGAGAATCTCAAAGCTTCCCTCGGTGCTGAGGCGGTAACGGTGACACGGATCGAACGCGGCGGCAGCGGTTCCGAGATCTCAGATCTGAAATTTCAAATCGCCGGAGGTGACAACTGAGCGTCCTTCAGGCAAATTGCCCATCCTGCGGCGGTCCGGTCGAGTTCAAATCCGGCTCGACCATCGTTCTCGTCTGTCCTTACTGCCGTTCGGCTCTTGCAAGGACTGACCGCGGCCTGAACGATCTTGGCAAGGTCGCTGAAATAGCCGAATCGGAATCGCCATTGAAGCTGGGGCTGAAAGGCACTTGGAATGGAAATCGGTTTGAATTGACCGGCCGGGCCCAACTTCGCCATCAAATGGGCGGATTTTGGGATGAATGGTACGCCACATTCTCAAACGGCTGGGTCGGGTGGCTTGCCGAGGCGCAAGGGAAATTTTATCTAACCTTTTACCAACCGCTTCCCGAAGGCCGCGTTTTGCCGCCATATGACAGCCTCGAGATCGGCCAGATCGTGCAGGAGATACCGGCGCAGACTGGAATGATCGTCGCCGAAAAAGGCGTTGCGACTTCCGTCGCGGCTGACGGCGAGATCCCGTACAAGCTCGTACCTAACGAAGAAAGCCAATATGCCGACCTGACGGGCAAGAACAACGCCTTTGGCACGATCGATTACAGCTCAAGCCCGCCGTGGGTATTCTTAGGAAACCAAGTTTCGCTTGCCGATATAGGCCTCGCCGATGCCAAACCTGCCGAGCGCAAAGCACGATCCGTTTCAGCCGCCGCTATGGGCTGCCCGAACTGCGGCGGGCCGCTTTCACTGCGGGCGCCGGACAAGGCCGAACGTGTTACGTGTCCAAACTGCAACTCGCTGCTTGATGTAAACCAGGGAAATCTCTCGTATCTTAAAGCGCTCGAGCCGACAAAGGCGGATACTGCTTTTGCCTTGCCGGTCGGTGCCGAGGGCACTTTTCCAGGCGACGTAAAGTTCCGCATCATCGGGGCTGTAGTGAGAAGCGTTCTTATCGAGGGCGTTCATTACTACTGGCACGAATATCTACTTTACAATGCATCGATCGGCTTTCGCTGGCTTGTCCATTCGGACAATCACTGGAATTTTGTTGAACCCGTGAATCCGGCCGAGGTCGAGGCGGCGATGGGCAGCACACTATTCACGTCTGTGCCGACGATGGTCAATTACAATGGCCGCCGTTTCAAGATATTTCAGGATGCTCCGGCGACGGTCGAGTATGTAAAGGGCGAATTTTATTGGCGGGTCGAGCAGGGTGAGACGGTCCGGGCCATCGATTACGTTTCGGCCCCGCTCATGTTATCAGAAGAGATAACGGCCAATGAAGTGAATTGGTCCGCCGGGATCTATATGACCGTCGCCGAGGTCGAAAAGGCGTTCGGGGTGACCGGATTGGCCAAGCCGTGGGCAGTGGGTCCGAACCAGCCGTTCACCGGCCGATTTTATTACACATGGGGCCTCCTTCCGCTACTCGCGTTGTTCGCGGTCGCGATCCTGATGGTCCCGTTCACGGGCATCACCAGCAAAGTCCTCGAGCAGCAGATCACTTTACCGCCGATGGCGAGTCCGGCCGCTCCGCAGGTCGCTTTCAGTGAACCCTTCGACCTAAAACCAAACCGGAACGTGCAGATATCAGCATCGGCCCCGGTCGATAATTCTTTCGTTGAGCTGGATGTAGACCTGATCAACGACCAGAGCCAGGAGATCGAAGGCGTTACGATCCCGATCGAGTATTATCACGGATCCGACAGCGATGGTGCATGGACAGAAGGCGGGCAATCACAGGACGCGACCGTTTCATCGCTGCCTGGCGGCAAGTACACATTGAGGATAGAAGGCTCGTGGCAGAATTCAACACAGCCAATGCCGATAAGTGTTCGCGTCGAACAGAATGTAATGCGCGGTGTTAATTTTCTATGCGCTCTTATTGTCCTGGCGATCGTACCGATCATCGGGTTGTTCCGAAAATTCAGTTTTGAATCAGCTCGCTGGAAGGACAGCATGTTTGGGACAAGTTCGTCGGGCTCGGACGACGAGTAGCACCTCGATCTGTTCGAGGAAGGTCAGAATATGTTCAAGAAGCTTTACGTCA
>JADLDC010000263.1 GCA_020846885.1 Acidobacteriota bacterium
CATGCTCAGCAGACGACACCGAAGTTCGAACGAATTCTTCGTTGATGTAAAACGACGCAAGATCTTCCACGCGGCAATACTTTCAGAATGCGGCCCAAAATGTCCAACAAACTTCAGTTTGTTGCTCCCGTCATCAATGCCCCGAATACCAATCGTAACCGCTTTCGGCCCAATAATCACGAGGCCTTTCAGCCGTGAATTCGATACGGCCAATGCGCTTTAGCAGTTTGATGCCGTACTTTGTCGGCGACGCAAGGCGCAGCGGAGCACCGTGTTCGGGCAGCAGCGGTGCGCCGTTCATTTCATACGCAAGCAGCGTTTGCGGATGAAGAATGCTCGGCATATCCCAGCCTACGAAATATCCGTTGTCCGGTGTCGAGAGCGAAACATACGGCACAAGTTTTTCGGGACGGCCCGCAACATCCGGCCGGCTGCCGTCGATCGTATTCGGCAAATATTTCGCGGCAAAGTCAGAGAACCGCACGCCTGCCCATTGAACAATAATGCTCCAGCCTTCAATGCATTTCAGCTCGGTTATCATCTCGGTTCGCGGCAGAGATTTGATGTCGTCAAGCGTGAGGACGAGGTCGTCCGTGCGTCCAAAAAGCCCGCCGACATTCAGCGTCCACGCCTCAGCATCGAGTTCCTTATCGATGCCGATCATCCCGTTCACACGCCGCTGCGAAATACGGCTTGGCGGAAATTCAGGAGCAAGCCGAGATGGCCGGTAGAAAAACTGGCTGACCTTTTCGTTAAATTCCAACGTGCTTCGGAGCAGTTCATTCTTACGCTGCACCAGGGCCGCCCAAGTTTCTTCGCTCATCCAGCGAAAACTCGCATAACCGAGAGCGGCGGCGATGCCGGTTCCAAGAAACCACCGCCGCGACCGGACAAACATCTCGCGCTTCGCCGCTTCGGGAGAGATCGGGTCACTCAAATGCCTTTTCTCATTTAGGATCGAGGCGGTGTTCGTTTGCTCGGATGTCGGCTGGTCAATGTTCTTGTCCTTTGCGGCCTCGAGTTCACGTACTTTCTCTACTAGGACCTTGTCGTTGTCGTTCACGCGGCCACCTCCTCAGCCATAACCTCGGCTTTCGCTTCCGCCGCATCAACGACATCATAACCAGTCACCATCGAACGAAAATTTGCCCATCCCGCCATTGCGACCTGGATGATGTGAACGAAAAAGAACAGAACGAACAATATCGTCAGCCAAAAATGCTCCCAACGCGCCCATTCATAACCGCCAAGCAGTGAGGTCAGCCACGCAAGCTGAAGCGGTTTGTATATCGCCAAACCCGTGATAACCGAACCGGCTCCCATCAGGATCACGAGCGTGTAAGCGATTCGCTGGGCGTCGTTATATTTTCCCTGCGGCGGAAGTTTTTTAACGATCTTCGCATCATAAAGCGCGACCCGCACCGCACGCCCAAACGAACCCGGAACCGGCAGGATCGCCCGCCATTCGCCCGACGCGGCGAGGTAAACGACGTATATCAACCCGTTCACCGCGAATAGCCACATAAAAAAGAAATGAAGCTGAATGCCTTCGGCGAGTCGATAAGGAATGCCGAGAAATTCATAAAACCATGGCGGGAAGAAATGAAAAAACTCGGTCCCGAAAATACGGATGCTGTACACCGCATTCGCCCAATAGATCAGCATCCCGCTCCAGATCATCATCGCCAATAGCGGAAAGTTGACCCAATGCAGCCACCGTATCGCAAGCGAATGTTTTCTTTCAAGCTGTTTCTTCATTCGGTCTATCTCAAGGTTATCACGAACTTTATTGTTAGATCGCTTAACGTTACTTCGTTTATTCCAACAAGTATTAAGTTCGCCGGAAACATGAAAACGGAGTCAGTTGAATGACCAGGGTCTGATCTCCGAGCGTTGTTGAAAGCGGATCAGATGGATCAAGCGGATTTACGCGGATATGCCAATTCAGATCCGAATTTATCCGCCAGATCTGCTTGATCCGCGTTCTTTCTTGAATCGAGTCAGAAAACTTTTTTTGAATCCGCCGCCGATCACCGCGCGAAAGCTTGGGTGTACGCCCGAAAGGGACAGTAAATTTAGAGCGATTCAAAGGAAGGATATACAAATGAAAAATCTTGCACTCTCAATTCTATTCACGCTTGGCATTTTCGCCCTTGGCAATGTTGCGGTTTCCGCACAAATGATGAGATCGGACAACCCGATGGTCGGCGGGGCCGCGATGTATAAGACAAAAGACATTGTGGACAATGCCGTAAATTCGGCCGACCACACAACGCTTGTCGCTGCCGTAAAAGCCGCCGGCCTGGTCGGCACCTTAAAGAGCAAAGGCCCGTTCACCGTGTTTGCCCCGACAAACGCGGCCTTCGACAAACTCCCGGCGGGCACGGTCGAAATGTTAGTAAAACCCGAGAACAAAGCGACGCTGACCAAGATCCTAACTTACCACGTCGTCGCGGGCAATATGGATTCAAAGGCGATCGCCAAAGCCATCAAAAACGGCGGCGGAAAGGCCAGGTTGGCCACTGTTTCGGGCGGAACACTCTGGGCCTCAATGCGCGGCGGCGACCTTATTCTGACAGATGAAAAGGGCGGAACCGCGACGGTTACCATTGCCGACGTTCGCCAGTCGAACGGAGTGATACACGTAATTGATTCCGTCGTGCTGCCAAATTAGCATGACGGGACGCGTCTTCCCACAAACTCAACGGGCCGTTCTCTGCCGCTAACGGGCACGCGGCAGAGAACGGCCCCATTTTTGTCCGGGCAGATGTTAGTGGAATAATAGGTGAACGGTCTGCAATTATATGATCTGGTTCACGAGCGTACCGCCCGATGTTTTTATCTTGACCGAGGTGAGATTATGAAATTCAAAACAGGCCTTACATTGGCGATCATACTTTTTATAACAGCCATTGGTTTTGCACTTGGCTGCGGGCAGTCGTCGGCTTCGACGCAGAACGAAACAGCAGAATCTAAAAATGAAGCGCCGGCAATTGCAACATCGAACGATCCGTCTGGCGATGAGATTTTTGACGGAGTGAAGATCAAGCGGACCGATGCGGAATGGAAAAAGCTGCTGACGCCCGCTCAATACAACATTCTTCGTGAAGAAGGCACGGATTATCCGTTCAAAAGCCAGTATCACGACAACCACGACGTCGGCGATTATTATTGCGCCGCGTGCCACTTGAAGGTGTTCAGTTCGGCGAACAAATTCGATTCAGGAACGGGCTGGCCCAGCTTTTGGCAGCCGGTGAATGCTAAGAATGTAGTTGAGAAAGTTGAC
>JADLDC010000264.1 GCA_020846885.1 Acidobacteriota bacterium
AATATTTTCATCGAAAAGAAAAAGAGCTTCTTGAAAAGATGAAGGCAAAGATCGAGGACGAGAGTGCAAAGAACCTCGATCTTAAATGTCCGAAATGCGACGGCACCTTGTATGAGGCGGATCACGATGGCATCAAGATCGATGTCTGCGATACGTGCACGGGCGTGTGGCTGGACGCCGGCGAACTGGCGCAGATCGCGGCAAAGGAAGAAAAGGGCGGCAGATGGTTCGGCCGGTTCTTTGGATAGAGGAGATTCAATGAGCACAAAAACGCGGCAAATGCGTTTATCGGCTTCGGCGGTCATCGTTTTCATCGTTGGGCTATTGCAGATCTCGCCGGCGTTCGGCGCTCCGCAACAGCCTGCCCTCGCGGCGTCAAATCCTGTCGAAACCCATAAGCTGGCAAGTAAGCTGATGGGCCGCGATATGCCGTATCGCGTAATTCTGCCCGCCGATTATGCCTCGGATGCGGCGTCGTCAACGCGATATCCGGTCTTGTTTTTGCTTCACGGCTTATACGGCCATTACGATAACTGGACCGACAAGACGGCAATTGAAGACTATGCCGCCGGCTTTAAATTCATCATCGTTACGCCGGAAGGCGCTGACGGGTGGTACACCGATAGTATTTCGGTGCCGAACGACAAGTACGAGAGCTACATCATAAAGGAACTGATCCCGGAGGTGGACAAGAAATTCCGTACGATCGGCGACCGGGGACATCGGGCGATAGCCGGGTTATCGATGGGCGGCTATGGATCGCTCAAGCTCGGCATCAAATATCCCGACCTGTTCGTCCTGGCCGGATCGTTCAGCGGAGCTCTCGGTGCAACAGCCTATACTGAGAAGAGCAGCGGGGCCATCGCCAAGTCGATCGATCTGGTTTACGGGCCGCCGGAAAGCGAAACGCGAAAGGCGAACGACATTTTCAAGCTTATCCGCGATCTGACACCGGAAAAGCAAAAGCAGCTTCCGTTCATATATCTCGATTGCGGCACGGAAGACTTTTTGTTCCAAAGCAATCGTGATCTTGATTCGCTGCTTATCGAAAAAAAGGTCTCGCATGAATATCGTGAATTGCCGGGCATCCATGATTGGAAATATTGGGACCAACAAGTAAAGCAATTTCTGCAGGTCGCCGATCGCATGTTTGGGCGTTGATCCAGATCCGACGTCGGACCTTGTGACGAACAGATCAGGACGCACGGCCATTGCGAGCTAAGGTTCTTATGAAAAAGTCATTTATCGCGGCTGCGATCGGTATCGCCTTTTTGTGCTTTGCTCCCGGTGCAACGCGGGCGCAGGAACGGACCGAGATAAACAATGTCCCGGCCGCCAAAAAGCTTCTTGGGCGTCATCTGCTCTCACTCCAGTGGATAAGCTGGGACCATTTTGGATCGGCCACCGTAACGAACCGGCGCGGTGTATATCGCATCAATGGCAAACAGAAGGGCCGCGGCAACAGCGACCTTCTAACGATCGACGGGAAGATAACCTCTATCGACGAAAGTGAATTTACCTTTGACGGAACGATCGTGACGCAAGTCAGCCACATTAACGGCGGAGCCCCGTGCACCCGCGAAGGCGAATTCGTTTTCAAGATCACGGGTAAGCGGCGATATTGGCGCCTGATGCAGATGGATAATCCCTGCGATCCGGTGACCGACTATGTCGATATTTACTTTAGATAAGGTGCTCCCCGCACAATTAATATGAAAGCTCTTTTCACTTTGATCGTTGTCATCGCGTCGGCGTTCGGCATTTTTGCCCAAACCGATCAGGAGAAGCGTGTTGCTGAAATTCAGTCGGCACTAAAGTCGCAGGGCGTTGACGGATGGCTTTTCTACGATTTTCGCGGAAGCGACATATTGATCCCGCGCATTTTGAAAACATCGCGGATGGGCGGGACGCGGCGTTGGTATTACTATGTTCCGGCCAATGGCGAACCGGTAAAGGTCGTTCACGCGATTGAACCGGGCCAGCTAGATTCGCTGCCCGGGCAGAAACTTATCTATCGCGAATGGCAGTTGATCCAGTCAAATCTGAAGAAAGCGATCTTCTCTTCGACAAGTTCGAAAAAGCCGCGCATCGTGATGCAGTATTCGCCAAACAACGACATACCGTACATTGCCCGGGTTGACGCGGGCGCGGTCGAAATGGTGCGTTCGCTTGGTGTAACGGTCGATTCCAGCGCCGACCTGGTTCAGCGGTTTGAGGCGGTCTGGACCCCCGAACAGCTTGCCCTGCACACCGAAGCCGCGGTGAAAATGCAGAAAGTGATGCTGGAGACGTTTGCCGAGATAAAACGGCGGATGAACGAAAACATTCCCACCACCGAAACAGACGTTCAGCAATTTATTGGAAAGCGTTATGGTGAATTGGGCCTTAATCCATCGCCGGGTATAGTTGCGGTCAATGCCAACGCGGCGTCGCCTCATTATTTTCCACGCCGCGGGCAAGGTGCGCCGATAGGCCGCGGCGACCTGGTCTTGATCGATTCAACATCGAAAGTAGCAAATAAGCCGGGAGCACCGGCGGCCGACCTAACGTGGGTCGGATACGTCGGCGAAACAGTGCCGGCGGAGTACACAAAGATCTGGGACATCGTTTTTGACGCGCAGCAGTCTGCCTACCGGGCGATCCGCGATGCGTTCAAGAACGGCAAGCCGATAACCGGAGCACAGGCCGATGACATCTCACGAGGTGTTATCAAAAAGGCCGGTTATGCGGACCAGTTCCTGCACCGCACCGGCCATTCGATCGGCGAAGAAGGCCATGGGAACGGAGCGAACATCGACAATCTCGAAACGCGCGATTCGCGGCGGCTGATCCCCGGAACGGCCTTTTCCCTCGAACCGGGCATTTATCTTGAAGGGAAATTCGGCATCAGGTCGGAGATCGATGTTTACATCGACGGCGGCAATGTGATCATCACCGCCCCGCACCAAACCGAGATCGTGCCAATTATGAGGTAGATCAAACGCAGAGACGCGGAGACGCAGAGTAGTTTTCAGGAAGCTATCTCTGCGACTCCGCGTCTCTGCGTTAGAATATTCTTATGCTGAATTTTGCTATCCAGACCGCGCGCGAGGCGGGGAATGTGCTGCTTGAGAAATTCGGGCGGATAACGTCCATCACGAAAAAGGGCGACATCAATCTAGTTACCGAGGCCGATCTGGCCAGCGAGGCGTTGATAATCGAGCGGATAAAGTCATATCAGCCGCGTCACGCCATTCTCGCTGAGGAATCGGGTGAGGCGATAGTTATCGGCGGCGATACGAAATGGAAATGGATAATCGACCCGCTTGACGGTACGACGAATTACGCACACGGTTATCCGTGCTTCTGCGTAACAATAGCACTGGAGCACGACGGTGAGATCGTTGTCGGTGTGACCTTTGACCCGACACGCAACGAAATGTTTGCCGCCGAAAAGGGCGGCGGCGCAACGCTGAACAGCAAGCCTATCAGCGTATCGGCTGAAACAAAGTTGTCGGACTCGCTGATCGTTACCGGCTTTCCGTATAATTTCCGCGATAAACCGAATTTCGAAAGGGCTTTCACTGAGTTCCTGCTTAGGTCGCGCGGTGTTCGGCGTGACGGGTCGGCGGCGATAGATATGGCATACGTCGCCTGCGGGCGGTTCGAAGGATTTTGGGAAGAAGGCCTGCATCCGTGGGACGTGGCCGCCGGCAAACTACTTATAGAAGAAGCGGGCGGAACGATCAGCTATTATGACGGGTCGGAATTCAGCATCTATTCACCGCCGATCTGCGCCAGCAACGGCGGTGTGCATGAGCAGATGTTGGAAGTTCTTCGCTAGGTGAGTTGCCGCGGCAGTGTAGGAGCCTGCGCGGGAGTAAGGGCGTGATGCTCGCGGATACAAAAAGAGCTTCTGATTCGTGTATTTTCGCGTCTTCGTTTTGTGGTATTTCGTGGATCTGGTTTGAAAGCTTCGCTACCACGAAACACACGAAACCACGGAACGAATCTCACGAATCAGACATTTTTCATTAAGGTCCTATTCGGAAATGCTCAGACGTTTTGCCCTTGCTAACACGTCGGCTTGTGCATATGTTAATCTAGGCCCATCGATTTATGGCATGGTTTCGCAGAGATAGACCAAAGATAGAGGACCAATCGACGGACGAAGAGCGCAACGTTCGCACCGAGGGCATTTTTGTAAAATGTTCAGAATGCGATACGTCACTCTATAAGCGTGAACTGATCGAATCGCTCCAGGTTTGCACGCATTGTGGTTATCATTTTCGGCTGCCCGCCCCCGAAAGGCTTGCGTCGCTTTTTGATGACGGGATCTATGAACCGCTGGATGAGGATGTGACGTCGGCCGACCCGCTTGGATTTGTCGATACCAAGCCGTATAAACAGCGGATCGAGGCGGCGAAGGAAAGCTCGGGCCTGCCGGAAGCGATCGTGTCGGGTTCGGGCAAGGTCGGCGGCCATTTGGTTTACGCCGGCGCAATGGATATGTCGTTCATCGGCGGTTCAATGGGATCTGCCGTCGGCGAGAAGATAACACGCCTGATCGAACGCGCGCTGGAAAGCCGCGGGGCCGTTATCGTATTTGCGGCGTCGGGCGGTGCACGTATGCAGGAAGGCACCCTGAGCCTGATGCAGATGGCAAAGATATCGGCCGCGCTTGCCATGCTGCACGACGCCCGCCTGCCATTCATCTCCGTCCTCACCGACCCGACAACCGGCGGCGTGACCGCAAGTTTTGCCATGCTTGGCGATGTGAACCTGGCCGAGCCAAAGGCCCTGATCGGATTTGCCGGCCCGCGTGTGATCGAACAGACCATCCGGCAGAAACTGCCGAAGGGCTTCCAACGAAGCGAATTCCTGCTCGAACACGGAATGGTAGATATGGTCGTCGACCGGCGAAAGATGAAGGAAACCATAGCCAGAACGCTCGACTTTATGATGAACAAGGCCGTTGCTGCCTGACTTTTCGAAGCCGATCCTGCAACCGAATGTATCGATGATCATAGACGTTTTGCAACAGCTATACGAACGCGACCTGGGCAAATTGCGCTCTGAGATCGAGGCGTATGCTGATGAGGCCGATCTTTGGAAGACGGCAGGCGAGATCAGTAACTCGGGCGGGAATTTGAGCCTGCATCTGGTTGGAAACCTGCGGCATTTTTTTGGCGCGGTGCTTGGCGGGACTGGGTACGTGCGGGACCGCGATAACGAATTTGCTTCCGGCCCTGTGCCGCGTGCCGATCTGTTGGCGGGAGTCGATTCAGCACTTGCGGATGTTACGGCAACGCTCGAAAAACTGTCGGAGGCGGACCTGGAACAAACCTATCCGATCGAGGTCTTTGGACATCCGATGACAACCGGATATTTTTTGGTCCATCTTGCTACGCATCTTGATTACCACCTTGGGCAGATAAATTATCACCGGCGGCTGATCGGCGGCAACGCGTGAACTTCGCTGAGGCTGAAAAATATCTCTATTCGCTCGGCAATGAGGTCGAGACGATGAAGCTTGGGCTTGAGAATATCGGCAGCCTTCTTCATGCGCTGGGCGAACCGCACACGAAATATTTTAAGGTCCAGGTCGCGGGTACGAACGGCAAGGGATCGGTCTGTGCCTTCGTTGATTCGATCTGCCTTGAGGCCGGGATCAGGACAGGGCTTTACACTTCGCCTCATCTTGTTTCGATCACCGAACGCGTTCGGATCGGCGGCGTTGATATAGACGAAGCAGAATTCGCCCGCTTGGCAACGCAGGTGCGGACGGTTTCTGAAGATCTCGCGGCGCAAGGTGTGCTCGAACGGGTTCCAACGTTCTTTGAACAAGTGACCGCGATAGCTTTACTCGCATTTGCCGAAGCCGGTGTTGAACTGGCGATACTCGAAACAGGCCTCGGCGGCCGTTTTGACGCAACAACGGCGGCAAACGCCGAGATCGCGGTGATCACGCGGATAGATCTTGATCATCAGGAATATCTCGGCGACACTATCGAGCAGATCGCGGCGGAGAAGGCTGCGATAATTCGGGCAGATTCAGACGTTGTTATCGGGCGTCAGCCGGAACGTGCCCTAAAAGTGATCCGTGAACAATGCACGCGCGTCGGGGCCGCGGTGAGTTCCGATCTATACGATCCGTGGACCGTGGTCGCGAACGAAGACGGAACAGTGCGGATCGACACGATGCGCCTGATCTACCCGAGTGTCACACTCGGGCTAAAAGGACGGCACCAGATCGAGAACGCAGAAACGGCGCTGAACGTCATTCAGGAGCTAAAGTACGACAGCCCGTTCGATCTAAGTTTTGATATTGAAGAAACAGGCGCGTTTGCCGCCGGCCTTACGAATGCCCGCCACCCGGGACGCTTGGAATGGATCGGCCGATTCCTTTTGGACGGTGCACACAACATTTCCGGCGCCAGAGCTTTGCGTGAATATCTCGACGAGTTCGTTACTGGGCCGCTCACGCTTGTTTTTGGCGCGATGCGCGATAAACCGGTCCGCGAAATGCTCGCACTGCTGGCGCCGAAAGCCGAGTCGATCATCCTGACCAAACCGGACAATTCACGCGCCTTTGAGCCGCAAACGATGGTTGATCTGCTGCCGGGCACAGTCGAACTGGAAACCGTGACACTGTCCGATACGGTCAAAGCAGCCCTTGAAATTGCGGCCGGGCGATCAGAAGGCGGAATTATTCTTGTGACCGGTTCTCTCTATCTTGTTGGCAAGGTCCGGCAACTATTGAAGCGAAACGAAATGTAGAATTGAAATCAATCTCAGATCTGAAATTTCATATTTGAGATTCTCCTTTCGCAGATTTCGTTTCCTGATTCGTGGATTTCGTGGCTGCGAAGCCGGACCCGGACCACGAAACAGTCGAAGGAAGAGTCGAAACTCACGAATCAGGATGCCGACCGCGAAATATGTTGGCGTTAAATAAGTTCCGGACGTGTTATCTGAATTCTCTCAAATTTGAAATTTCCGGTCTGAGATCTAAGATTAGACAATATGCATAGACTAGTACTCATCCGCCACGGCGAGAGCGAATGGAATAAAGAGAATCGTTTTACGGGATGGAAGGACGTCGACCTTTCCGACAAGGGACGTTCTGAGGCAAACGCGGCCGGCGAATTGCTGCGGGCCGAAGGGTATGCGTTTGACGAGGCGTACACTTCGGTGCTGAAACGAGCGATCCGTACGCTTTGGATGGTCCTCGATCAGACGGACCTGATGTGGATACCGGTAACAAAGTCGTGGCTTCTGAACGAGCGCCATTACGGCGCCTTGCAAGGCTTGAATAAGGCGGAGATGGCTGCGGAGTACGGCGAGGAACAGGTGCAGATATGGAGGCGAAGCTATGATGTGCCGCCGGGGCCGCTCGAAGAAAACGATGAGCGATGGCTTGGCAATGACCCGCGGTACAGCTCGATAGAGCCCGGCAAATTCCCCAAAGCGGAATGCCTGAAAGATACGGTCGCCCGCGTCGTGCCGTATTTTGAAAGCGAGATAGCACCGAAGATAAAGTCTGGTAAACGATTGATCATCGCCGCCCACGGCAACAGCCTTCGCGCTTTGGTAAAGCATCTTGACCAGATCTCGGACGCCGATATCGTGAACCTGAATATTCCGACCGGCATACCGTTGGTCTATGAACTGGACAAAGATCTGAAGCCGGTAAAAAGTTACTATCTCGGCGACGCCGAAGCGATAGCCGCGGCGCAACAGGCCGTTGCAAATCAAGGAAAGTCGAAATGATGTTGGGTCATATGAGGGTGCGGAAAGGCTCTCACGTTGCGATCAGCTAAACTAGTGGACTGTAACAGTTGAATCGCAAGTACTTTTGTGCTCTTTGTGTCTTCAACTTGGTGAGCTTTGTGTTAAGAAAAACCGTTAACACAAAGGCCTCAAAGGGAGGACTCAAAGTTCGCGAATGAAGAAGAGAACGGCTAGAACTACTTCCAAATTCTCTGTTACAATCCACTAGGATCGTAAAAAGAACAGCCTTCAGCTATCAGTTGTTCCGGAGTCAGCGGATAACGACCTTGCCACAAATGCTGCTGCGAAAAGCGCTATTTATAGCCTGCATATTATTTAGCCTCAGCCCGTATGGTTCGCCGCCGATCGCGCTTGCGCTTGGGTTGGCGATCGCGTTCACTGTCGGCAATCCGTTCCCGCAGGTGCAGGGAAAGATAACGAAGTATCTGCTCCAGGCATCGGTGGTACTGCTTGGATTCGGGATGAACCTGTCGGCCATTTACAAGGCAGGGCGCGAGGGGATCGTATTTACGGTCATCACGATCTTCGGGACCCTTGTACTCGGCTATTTCGTCGGCAGAATGCTGAAGATCGAGAGCCGCACATCTACGCTAATTTCATCGGGAACGGCCATCTGCGGCGGGAGCGCGATAGCGGCCGTCGCTCCGGCGATAAATGCCGAGAATGACGAGATCAGCGTTTCGCTTGGAACGGTATTTGTCTTGAACTCGGTGGCGTTGTTCGTCTTTCCGGCGATCGGGCATGCACTCGGGCTATCACAGAATCAATTCGGCATCTGGGCGGCGATCGCGATCCATGACACAAGCTCGGTCGTTGGAGCCGCGACGGCGTTTGGCCAGGACGCACTGCTGACGGCAACGACGGTCAAACTGGCCCGAGCTTTGTGGATCGCCCCGATCGCTCTCCTGTTCGCTTATCTCTATCGCGATAAAAATTCTGAGACCCGGGCAAAGATCGCCATTCCTTGGTTCATTGTTCTCTTTCTCGCGGTAAGCGCCTTCCGAACCTATGCTCCTGCGTCAATACCGCCGAGCCTGTTCGACTCAGGCGTCAATCTTGCAAAAGCCGGGCTGACGGTCACGCTTTTCTTTATTGGGGCAAGCCTTTCACGCAGTACGCTGAAAAAGACCGGTTATCAGGCGCTCTTGCAGGGAATTATTCTCTGGCTGGTGATCTCCATCGTCGCCCTGATGGCGGTCCTTCGGTTTTTGTGATCCGGCTCTTGCGTCAATGAGATCCGGCACTCTCCGCGTTTTTCGATGATCGTTCGACAAAGCCGGATGTCGGATGACGGACGATCCGGCGTTCATTCTTTTCGGTCGGCAGATGAGCTTTCTTTGGTATCAGCCTCGATTGTACGATCGTATGAATACGAGGGTAGATCAGGCCCAGCACAAGCCCGAAAAGGATATGCGCCGCAAACAGGCCGATCGCCGCCCGGCCAACGGCGAGCGGCCGCGCGGCAAAAAGCTGCCAGACGGAAACGGGTGTGAACATCCAGACCAGGAAGCCGAATGCGGCACCGAACAGCCATCCGCCTTGCCGATCGTTCGCGGCCCGCTTGAAAATGGCGGCGTAGATCATTCCCGCCAATACCATCATCAACCCGTGGCCCAGATGTGCGCTCGCAAGGGTTACTCCCGCGCGTTCGGCCGCACCCGCAAGAGATCCTGACCAATAAAGCACGCCGGCAGACGGTATCGCGGCGATAATTCCGCCAAGCGCACCCGTCAGCAGCGGCCGCTGTGTAGGGCCGGGCGTGTTGCCGTGTGCCTGCATATATTGCAGGAATGAGATATTTTTAGCCATGCCGAACGGCCCTGGCGAATCGGCCGCTTTCGTTCTAAAGAGACTGGCCCCGCCTGCCTGTCATTTCAATTCCAGCGTCTCGGTACCGCCGAGCAGTGGTTCATCCTTGTACATTTCAACCAGATACTTGTACGCCTGTGCGACCGGACGCGGGTCGCGGTTCAGGTCGTACAGCCCGACCGGGAACACATTTCCGAGGGCTTCGCTCAAGCCGATATTCCAATCGACCTGGTCCTGCAGGCTGTACCAGGTGAACCCGACGACCGGCACGCCTTCACGCCGGATCAATTGTATGTTGTGCCATTGCCGCCACAGCCAGTTCGGGGCCTCGGCCGCATCAGGCGTGTTTGTTTCGGTATGCATCACGGGCCGGCGATAGCGGCGAAAATACTGCTGCGTGATGACGTACCAGCCGAATAGCTCGCCAAGCATTTCTATCCGGCCTTCGCTGTTGATGAGCTTTTCGTTCCACTCGTAATAATCAAGCCCGAGGATCGAATGCCGGCCGACAGATTGCCTCATTAACCAATCATATTCGTCGCGGTCGAAACCGTTATCGGTCAGATAGCAATAGACGTCGCCCCGAACCGGTTTGGCGAAAAGCAGATCGAGGGCGATAAAGCGGCGCCGGTTCTCAAAATCCGCAATGCGCTGAATTTCCGGATCCGGGCAGCACGGCTGATAGAATTCGCTGGATTCGCTATTGACGAAGATCGCGTCCGGGCGGAGGTTCAAGATCGCCTGCATCATCAGTACGCTTGCCTTTGCAACATTGCGCGTTGCGGTGACATAGGCACGGTCGCTTTTCATCTGCTCGTTCCAAACGCCGTCGAGCGCGCTCATGCGGGCGGTAACGTACATCTCGTTGACCGGCGTGAAGAATTTGACCCATTCATAACGCTTGGCAAAGGCGGCGGCATACCGCGCGAATTGTTCGGGAATTGCCGTGTTCTGAAAATTCTCAAGCCAGTCAGGGACGCCGAAATGGCAAAGATCGATGATCGGTTCGATCCCAAGTTCACGCATTTTGGGCATGACCAGGTCCGGAAATGTCCAATCGAACCTGTCTTCGCCCAGCCACGTCAGGTGCATCGGAAAACCGTATCGCAGATATTTCAGCCCGGTCTCGCGGACCAGTTCAAGGTCCCGCCGCCAGTATCGGTAATGGTCTGTTTCGGCAAGCTGGTCACGCCGCCAGCGGCCGCCGTCAATGGTCGGGTCGCTGCATTCGATCCCGGTTGCGAACATGAAATCAGCCATATTTCAATATCCTCTCGCCTGCCGGATAACCCACCGGGTCGCGGTACAGATATCCGAGCACGAGGCCAAAGACGATATGGCCCAAAACTATCGCGGCCGGCCCTCCCCACCCGACGCCGATCGCAAAGAAGCTTTTACGCGGCATCGAGCCCGACAGGACCGCTTCGCTCATCAGGTCCATCTGCGGGACCATTATCAAACCGGCCAAGAGGGCGGGAAGCAGCGAAAAGATCAAACCCTGAACAACGCGCGGACAGTCAAACAGCGTCCAGAAAAAGTAGGCATAGAAGACCGCCCAGATAGCTCCGACCAGAGCATGCATAGCAAGGCCGACGGGCCACCATTCCCATACTCCTGCGTCGGGCCCAAGGACCATTGTGCCCAACGTCCGCACTAGATCGAACATCGGAACGCCCGCACCGATCAGGCCGCGGATCACGACCTCCCACGCGGCCGCGCCCAAGGCGCCCGCTATGATCGCCTTTTTGTATGCAACACGCCGGATCATTGCTCGTCGAAAAGCCTATACACCACATCCGGCGGCATTTGCGGGATCGGCTCAGGCGGCGTGGGCACAGGCTGCGGTTCACCCGGAAGCGGGTCGGTCACAGGATATGGCCGCGGTTCGTCCGGTGGCGTCGCCGGTGTCGGATCGGGCGGATCAGGGTCGATCGGCCGCCACGGCTCTTTCGGATCGTGCTCCGTCTGGCCCGTATCGGGCGTTTGATCTTTGATCTCGGGTTCCATTGAAGTCTCTCCTTAACCGATCTCAACCGTAACAGAAACCTGCGCCCGTATTTCGATCATCCCAGGCTCGATCGGCGTCGCCGCCTCGGCGCTGCGGGCAAACGCGACGTTACGCACCGGGACCGCTATCGGTCCGTTCTCAACGACGGTCAGGACGCGGACGATCTTTAGGCCAAGTGCGGCCGCAAGTGCATCGGCTTTGCGCCGCGCGTCCAGGGCGGCTTCGCGCAAGGCCTGGTCTTTTGCCGTGTTCTCGTTCTTGAGCGAGAATTCGAGGCTGTTGACCCGATTGGCGCCAGCCTGCGTGGCCGCATCAATGACCGAACCGACCTTGGTCAGATCGTCCATCGTGACCCGTACGATATTGGTCGCCGTATAACCGGTCAGCGTACGCTCTCCGCCGTCTTTCGGGTAGCGATAATTGGGCGTGAGCGTGTAGCCAATGGTTTTGATATTGGCGTTTGCACCCAGAAGCTGACGAAGCCGGGTCAGTGTCGCTTCAAGCGCTTCGGCATTTTGCGAAACAGCGGATTGCGAAGTCGCCGCCTCGGTCGTGACGCCGATATCTATCCGTGCCCTGTCAGGCTGTGCCGTAACCATCGCTTCGCCGTTAGTGCGGATAGAAGGCGTCCCCGCCTCACGGCCGTCCTGCGCGTAAACGGCGGCCGAGAATAGTATCAGTGAGATAAGTATCGTTTTTAATATTTTCATAAGTTCTATCCTCAGATCGGCCTGTACTGCTTTGCGGCCCGATCATCTCGTCTTTGCCGCCATTCCTATTGAGTATTGAGACCGCGGGATCGCGCTGATAGCACTGATATGATCAGGGCCACCATTGCCGCCAGATTCAGCAAGGCACCTGCGGCGTGCGAGTATTCCCAATTTCTGCGCAGCTCCATCCAGTTTTCCGGAAGGGCCGTCCAATTCTGGGTTACAGCGTTTGCCGGAAAAGTAAATGTCCAAAACAGCACCTGGCCGCCGGCCAGGCATAAAAAAGCGATCACGACAAGGGCAAACGCCCATCCGTCGCGGCGCATTAAGATTGCAAGTATCAATGAGGACAACAGGGCGGCGAAAATGACAATGCCGAGCATCGCCCATCCGCTGTATATCTGCTGCACCGTAAGATAATCGTCACGGCCAAGGCTGATCTTGTTCGGCAGCTCAAGCAAATGGGCCATCGACGGGGCAAGCGTCAGGGCCGTGAAGAGAAGGGCCAGGAAATAGAATGTTTTGATCATCAAATACCACCCATTGTTCGTTCGGTTATTGGCAGCGGCGGCCGCAGCTAACTGTACGGGATCAGGACATTCGAACCTGAACACAACTCAATTTGGCAATAACCGTGCCGATATCTCAGCATACGGTTAACGGTGCGGATCAACTGTACCCGTTGAGACACAGGGAAAATGATGTGGGGGGTAGTCGGCCCGGGAACCTTCTTGAACGGACGGCGTTGACCGGCAAGATCGATCGGGCACAAGGGGGCCGTTAAGATGGCCCGTCCGGAGGGCAGCCGCGATCTGCGGCCGCCGCAAGGTCACTCTTTTTGCCCGTTGTTCGCATTCCGGTCCTTTTTTCTTACGGGAATGAGGTATCCTAATGCGATCGCAAAACAAATGCCGATGGCGGCCCCGGTCAGGTAACTGCCCGTTGCGGCAAAGAACACAAGTCCCAGCACGATGCCAATGAGGACGCCAATATAGTTGTATCTGAGGTTCGTCATCTTATTACCGATCGTTGTTCGGCGTCTGAACATTTTGGTCACTGCTCGGGCGGCCTTTGCTTGCCGCTCCCTCTTGCGCCCATTGCCAGTCCGAGTGCGATCCCAATGCCGGCGCCAAGTCCGATCCCTACCGCCGTATTGTCCAATGCCACCCCTAAAGCGGCCCCGATCGCCATCCCGATCACTAGCCCGACGGCAAGATATTTACTATTGATCCCATCCATTCAATTTCTCCATTATTTGGGCCGCGGCTCTCGGATGTTCGATCAGAAAGGCGTAGATCGGGGCAATGATGTAACGATCTTTCGCGGTGACGAACCGCCAGATGCCGCGCAAGCCGCTCCATGCGTCCCCGCCATAAAACCGGCCGTATGGAACCTTGGTGTTACCCAGGTGTAGTGGATATAGCTTTATCTTATCCATCTTGAGGCGGCGGAGTAACCTCCGCTTTTCTCAGCAGAACAGCGGCTAGAATTATTAGGTACAAGGCAGTGGAGCCATGGATCACTAAAGCACTGATATTGCTCGTGCCGATATGAACGTAAACATTGACGAGATCGCTCAAAGGTACAAGCGCGACCACGAAGAGATAAACAGAAAACACCTGTCGCCCCGCTTTTAGCCAAAGCAGGACAAGCGGGAACAGCCCCGATACGATGTCGCGGGTTCCTTTGGCCCAAAGATACGCATTCGTCTCCGCACCGCCGGCGGGAACACCGAAACCTTTCGCCCCAGCTAATGGTGTGATGATAAAGCGAACACCGATAAAGATAATGCCGAGGGCAGGAAGCATTACCAGCCAGAACAGAACTGAATTCACCGGCAGATGATGCGCGCCATTTGTTAGGTCATTTTCTTTCACACGCTCATTGGTCAAAAAGATCGTACGCGGCAGCATTTTCGTCCCGCATCTTCAAATCATCGGAAACGACAAACTCGCCCACGCACAGCTTTCCCACCTTCAGTTGGTCGATCTCAAGCGAACGGATCCGTGATCGTCTGATCGAAAGCCGCGCGATTGCCATTCTTCCTATCGCCAAAGCTCCGATCGCCGCAGCGCCCACCGCCAACGCACCGGCCGCCGACGCGCCCGTAGCCGCCGCGCCGATGCTCAAGCTTTTCAGACTAGTTTTCCGATGTTTTTTGATCAGTTTCATTTCTCCTCAATGTTTTAGTGATCACAGTTCCCGCGATCGCCATTGCGAGGCCAATACCGATCCCAAGAGCGACGCCGAGGCCGGTGTTATCCAGCACCACGCTCAATACTGAGCCGATCGCTGCGCCGAAGATCACTCCCCACATAACAGTTCTGCCGTTGATCGTATCCATCACACTACCTCCTTCGCGGACGCCGCAATTGAACGGGCCCGGAACGCGACCATGATCAGCCATCCGGAAATTATGGTGGTGAGGAACCGCTGCATAAGCCCAACACGCGGCCCTTCGGATTGCGCGAACGATAGCGAGAACGCTCCGCAAAACAGCAGGGCAGACCAGATCACGAGCGGACGCCATCGCGGATCTTTTCTAAACTTCCAACTCAGAATAAACATCGCCAGAAGAATGCTGAGGGAACCGATCAGTGCAGTCAGGGTGTGGATCGTCCCACTCATGGACAGATTCCAGATATCTTCAGCGCTGTCGATACGGACGGTCGGGAAGATCGCCACAATAATTGCTCCGACACCATAAATTGCGATCAGCACCGCTCCGATAACGTTTCCCCACGAATTGGTCGTCAGTTTTCCAAATGCGTACGCAAGAGCCAAAAGCCCAAGTCCAGAGATAAAAAATGCAGCTATCTGAACAAAGCCAAATCTGCCCAACGCAAGTTCGCTTATGTAATCGCCCATTAGATCGAATTCGGAAACCGCCGGCAGCAGCCATGCGCTTGCCAGAAATAGGATCTGGGTAGTTATGGCAAACACGGCAAGAGATCTCAAGACCTCGGAATGCCCCATGACCGCATCGCGGAAATTGCCTTGAACGCCGCCAATGTCTTTAGCTCGCATTTCGCTAATTCTCTTTCTCGCTTTTTTGGTCGCTGGCCCTGAATGCAGGATCGTCTCATCTCCGGGCGAGCGACGCCGCCTTTAAGCCCAACCCTCATTGCTGAGCTGCCGCCGCAGGTCCCAGCGTTCCAGCATCAAGGCGCCGAAGCCGAAGATGAGAACGATGAGTTGGATGACCCATCCGATCCACGGAAGCGAAGCGAGGAACGAGACGACAAGGGCCCCGATGATCATCCGCAGCCACGGCGAAGCTTCGGGACGTTTTGCAAGCCCGAGCAGCCATCCGCCGGCCGTATAAGAAACGTAAACCGCCGCGAGGACCGCGAACACGCAATAGACCGCAAAGAGGACAAGTGCAAGCACGAAGCCGATGGCGGTGAACGCAAGCAGCACAATGATGATCGGGCCTACGATCAAGCCGATGATGCCGCCGAGAAGTGTCTTTAACGGTTTCGAATTGATCTGTGTCGCCACCCGCGCCGCCCAAACCTTGGAGATAAGCAGAAGCACAACGCCTGTCGCCAGAAGCACCAGAAAGCAAAAGACCCACCAGCCCAGCCATCCCAGCCACGTGCTGCCCGTATCCGTCTGCTCGAACTTGACCTGGCCAAGCACCTGCGCCTGCGGTGAGACCTCGGGCGGTGTGGTGCCCTTGACGATCAGGTCGCCGCTAATTACCGCTCCCGGCAGCACTTTCAAACGGCCGACATTTGCGGTCACGCTCCCGCCGATCGCTGACCCGATCTCAACATTGCCGCCTGAAACGAAAAGGTCGCGCGCGATCGGCCCCTGGATCGACACTGTACCGGCCGCGATCCGCGCATTGCCTGCAACCGACGAATCCGGCCCCAGAGTGACCGTGCTTCCCGCAAGCCTTACACCATCGCGCACCTCCCCGGCGACGGTCACGGTCGAACCCGCCGCCCAGACGTCATTGCCAACCGAACCATTTACGGCCACGTTCCGTCCGGCCGCCATAACGTAGCCGCCGACCGGGCCGTTTACGGTCACGCTCTGTCCGGCAACGATCGCGTCCTGTACGACCTCGGCGTTTACCTGTACATCCGACCCGCCTGCCAAAAGATCTTTTCCGGCGACACGTTCCGTTATGACCACCGCATCGCCTGACGTTTGCGCGGTGCTCGAATATGCCAATGGGCCCGCGGCCAGCAACAGTACGATTGCCAACGCAGCGCAATTTTCCGGATATCGCATATAGTTCTCCACGTACTAATTAAAACTGTTTCTAAATCCGCCTTACGTACTCTGTGAGACAAAAGGGGCTGCGGCGGAACAGAAAAAGGCGGCCACAATTTGGGCCGCCTATCCTGCCTGGAGATCCCGGTCAGCCCGGCAGTTTTAACTATCGGCGATAATCTATATAACCCTGATCTCTGCGATATTCGCGCAGGTCCGCACGCGCTTCGTTCAGGTCGGCACGGTTATCATTTAGCTCTTCGCGCTCGTCAGCGGTGATCACTCCGTCCTCGTTATATTCCATTAGGTGCTCACGCAGCTCGCTCCGGGCGTCGCGTACCGCTTCTCTGCGATAATAAAGCGACCGCCGCTCCCGCAGGTATGGATCGTCCATGTACGGGTCGTACCACCACCGGTCCCACGACATGAACGGGTCGTAATAATAGACCACCACTGGCCTATCGTTGCCCGGCTTCTCCTGCTCCTTGTCCTGTGCCGAAGCGGCAACGGCGCCGGCCCCGATCAGCAAAAACATTACAAATATTGGTGCAAATTTATTTTTTAGAACTCTCATGTTTACCTCCTTGTTCCTGTTTAAATGCAAAAAACTGCCCGCAAGCGGCAGTTTGCGCTTTTTCAACAGTCAGTAGATGCGATGCGTCGGAAGACGGCAGGGTTGCCGATAACCGCAATCGCCGTAAGTTGCATGAATTGGCGTGGGTCAGGAGCGATGCACGTTGCTCTGTGCCCGCTTGGTCTGATAAAATACTCGTTTCGGCAATAGGCGAAAGTTTTATCTGTAAATGAGTATCGAGAAGATCACCGTACGCGGTGCCCGGCAGCACAATCTTAAGAACATCGACGTCGATATACCGCGCGATCAGTTGACCGTCATAACGGGCCTTTCCGGTTCAGGCAAATCAAGCCTCGCGTTCGATACCATATATGCCGAAGGACAGCGGCGTTACGTCGAATCGCTGTCGGCGTATGCGCGGCAGTTTCTCGATCAACTGGAAAAGCCGGATGTCGATTCGATCGAAGGCCTATCGCCGGCGATCTCGATCGAACAAAAAACTGTCTCGCGCAGCCCACGATCTACCGTGGGCACGGTTACCGAGATATACGATTATCTTCGCCTGCTTTTCTCATCCATCGGCCAGCCGCACTGTCATCAATGCGGAGAGCCGATCACGCGGCAGTCAGTGGAACAGATAGTTGCCGGTATCACCGACCTGCCCGAAGGCGAGCGAGTGATGATACTTGCACCCATCGTGCGGGGGCGGAAAGGCGAGTTCAAGAAGGATCTGGAGAAACTGCATAAGGACGGATTCCTGCGTGCCCGTGTTGATGGCGAAATGCGCCAGCTTGATGAAGAGATACAGCTCGACAAACGCAAGAACCACACGATCGAGGTCGTCGTGGACCGCCTGCTGATAAAGAAAGGCGTCGAAGAACGGATAACGGAAAGCGTCAAGACGGCGTTGCGGCTTTCGGGCGGTGCGGTTCTGGTTTCCGTTATCGATGGTGAAGAGAAGCTGTTCTCCGAACGAATGGCGTGTGTAAATTGCGGTGTGAATATCGCAATGCTTGAGCCGCGTTCCTTTTCGTTCAACTCTGCCTACGGTGCATGCAAACGCTGCAAGGGAATTGGCAGCGTGATGGAAATAGATGCAAACAAGATAGCTCCCGACCAAAGCATGCCGGCAGGAAAGATCACGTTTCTTGGAGAGGCCGATAACGCCGGCTCGAAGTTCCTGCACGGCGCGCTGCTGGCGATAATCGAAAAATTCACAGGCGCGGACAAACTCGAACCGCCGAAACGCCGAAAGGCAGAAACACGACCGGTAGCGAGTGTGCCCGCCGAGGAACTCCTGGCTACTCCCTTCTACGAGCTTCCCGATGACATCAAGAATGCTTTCTTCAACGGCACAAAAAAACGGCTGACATTCGTTCACGGTACATACCGGTCTGAACGCACGTGGCCGGGAGCGTTGCGGGCGATGCGTGACAGAATGGAGAACCCGCCGTCCGAAAAGGTGCGGACCGCTCTGGAAGAATTGATCGCTCCGGTCACGTGCCCGGAATGTAACGGCTCGCGCCTGCAGCATGAAAGCCTGGCCGTTAAGATCAACGGCCTCGGTATCGCGGACCATACGTCCATGCCGATCGCCGAACTTGTCACAGCGATCGACGATATAAAGCTGAACGCGCGTGAAGAAAAGATAGCCGGCCTTGTGTTGAAAGAAATAAGGGAGCGAAGCCAGTTTCTTGATGCGGTCGGGTTGGGCTATCTGTCACTCGATCGGGCTTCGGCTACATTGTCCGGCGGCGAAGGCCAGCGGATAAGGTTGGCGACGCAGATCGGGTCGCAACTTCGCGGCGTGCTCTATGTGCTGGACGAGCCAAGCATCGGGCTGCACCCGCGTGACAATCGAAAACTGCTCGAGACGCTGCATCGGCTTCGCGATCTTGGGAACACTGTTCTGGTTGTCGAGCATGATGAGGAAACGATCGAGAACGCGGATTATGTTATCGACCTGGGGCCGCTTGCCGGAACGCACGGCGGGGAAGTGATCGCGACCGGACCGCCGAAGGTAATTGAAAAAGATCCGGGTTCGCTGACGGGACAATACATGTCCGGCAAGCTGAAGATCGAAGTGCCCGAGG
>JADLDC010000265.1 GCA_020846885.1 Acidobacteriota bacterium
ACACCGCTCTTACCGGCTTTAAGTCCTTCCCAAAATTGTTCACGGCCGATCCCGATCGGCGTTACGCACCCGAAACCTGTGATCACAACCCGCCGAGGACTCGTAAACCCGTGAAGCATAAATGGTTCTTACGAGGATACCATACGGCCGCCGCAGGTTGCCTGCGGCTAATATTTTCGATTTTCGTCCGGGTAAAGATGCTCGAGCGTGTCAGGCAGTGCGACAGATTCCATTTCGCCTTCGAATGGCCTGAGCAATTCTTCATCGCCATCCTGCAGCCAAAGCTTCTGTTCGTCTATATCAGCAAGGATCACCGGCATTGCCTTTTCGTGGATCGGCTTCATAAACTCGTTCGGGTTGGTGGTGAAGGTTGTAAAGGAATAGCGGGCTTCGCCGTCCTCAAAATATCTGCTCCACAGGCCTGCCAACGCGAACGGTTCGCGTCCTTTCACAAAGATCTCGACCGGCGGCAAGCCCTTGCCCTTTATTGGCCACTCATAAAAGCTGTCAATTGGAAACAGGCATCGCTGGCCTTTTTTGAGCAGGTCAGGCCAGAGTTTTTTTGAATGCATCGTCTCAACACGGGCATTGAAAGTCGGATATTTCGTGTCAAACGGATGGGAGCCTTCCCACTGACACCACCAGCGGGCCTCGATGGTCTTTATAACACCGTCACCACGCCGGGCCACGATCCACGCAGGCTCGGTCGGCCTGAGATTGTGCCTGGGGATAAAGCCATTCGGGGCAAGCCAGCCTTGTATCTTTTGCTTATAGGCCTTTATCTCGGCCTGTGATGCACGTCCGCACATTCGGATGCCCTCCCTGGAATCAGTAATCAAGCCAGGCATCGAAAACCCAGCCCGTTTGCCCGCCATAGCTGACATAGCACCAGCGCCCGCTTCGGCCGGCTATGGTTACTGAAGACGCCGCGCAGCGAAGTAACTCTATTTCCGCCCCGTCCGGTATTTTTGCGACGCGTTCTCCGTGTTCGCTGTCAGGCTGGCTTCTAAGGGCCAGGAAACCGTCGTTTGGCGAATTGACCGTTGCCGTTATCGGCGATCCACGCTCGTCGTCCGTCTCACTTCTTCCGTTTGTCGAATTCTTATTCGCTTCGTCAAGCCGCTTTCGAATATTTGCGATCTCATCCCGCAGCCGTTCTTTTTCGCGGTCAGGCGTAGCTGTCGCCGGCGGCGTCGGAATTGCAGGGGTAGGTGTAGGCCGGCGAGGACCGGGGCCCAATTGGTAATAAAGGATAGCTCCGCCTGCTCCAAGAATTGCCAGGACCGCAATCCCGACAACTATCACCGCCGCCGCGATCTTTATCCAGCGGGACGGTCGCGAGGGCAAATGTCCCGAAGTTCTCTGATCAGGCGACCCGGACGCAAGTGATGCGTCAACTCCGCCGCTATCACCTTTCCGATCTCTGACGACGGTCGGCTCTTCATCGGCTACATCGACAAGCCGCGTACCGTCTGACAGACAGTAGGTCAGCGTATCATCCGTGTAGGTCGTCCTGCAGGACGGGCATTGCTTCATCGTAGATCAGGGCTTTGCCAACTCCTGTACTATCAACGCCCGCAGGTCGAGCTGGGCCAGCCGGGCAAGCTTTCGGCCGTTGACAAAGAAACTTGGCGTGCGATTGACGCCCATCGCTCTGGCGTCGCTCAGGTCGCGGTCAACCTTTGCCCCGTGTTTCGGGTCAGTGACCGATGCCTTCAATTGCTCAACATTCAAGCCCATCTCTTGAGCGTATTTATCGAAAAATGCCGTCGGCGGGCCAACCGGATTTGCGGATGCGGCCTCGCCGTGTTTTTCGCCCCAATCGCCCTGCTTCTCGAACAGCTTTTGCTGCATGTCCCAATACTTGCCCTGCTCGCCTGCAGCCTCCGTGTAGATCGCGGCGATCTTTGCATTTTTGTGAAACGGGGCATACCTCGCAACATAGCGGACCTTGCCTTCAAATTCCTTTAGCAGGGCTTTTACGGATGGATGGAACGAAGCGCAGGCCTCGCATTCAGGGTCGTAAAATTCAACTATCGTCACCTTTGCATCCGCCGGCCCGATCGTTGCACTGTCCGAACGGACAAGCTCCTGCCGCGGTGCGGTCCCGGGTTTGGGCGCCTGCTGTACTGATCCACGATAATAGGAGGCTCCCACAACTCCGGCAATGGCAACGACCGCAACCGCGGCCAACAATATAATTACTTCCTTTTTCATGACTTCTGTTTTGGCCTATAAAAACCGATCAGGGCCGAGATCAAAAGAAACGCGATCAAGCCCATCAGCGGAATCGTGATAAACCCGAACCATTCTATCTGCCGCTCCGAGCAGGACACGCCTTCGGTACACGGCGTCAGGCTCTCCGGGATGAACCCGTAATAGATAAGATTATGATACACCGATATCGCAAGTCCGATCAGCGCCAGCGGCAATGCGTACAGCTTCCATTTTGCATCATCAACCGCTATTCCGATGCCGATGATCAGCACCAGCGGATACATCGCGATCCGCTGGTACCAGCAGAGCACACAGGGCGGTAGGTCCATCACCTCACTAAAAAATAGGCTTCCGGCGGCCGATAAAAGTGCAAGCGTCCAGGCAGCGTACGGCAAGGCCTTATTCATCCCGCTGGAAGGGCCATTTATTAGATGCCCGGCATTTTCCATAGGTAAATTAAAACATTATTTCGCGGAAATGGTCGAATTGCCGAATTTGCCCGGTCGCGAGCATGGGAACAATACTTGCGTCAGGATAAGGTTCCAAGGGGTTTCGTATCACACCGCGTCACAATACGCGGGTCTTATACGGTTTGTGATGTATCGAACCGGTACGAAATCCAGCAATCATACAAATAAGGAGATAAAAATGGCACAGGCAGTTTCAAGATCGAACGCAAAGGAGATCGCGTTCAAGGAAGCATTCAGCACTTTTTCGTCCAACGATATCGGCAAGGCGAAGGAGTTCTACGGCAATAAGCTTGGTTTGAAGATAACGGACGAAATGAACGGGCTCGGCCTTCATTTTGAGAACGGGCAAAAGATCTTTATCTATCCAAAGCCGGACCATCAGCCCGCCGCTTTCACTGTTTTGAATTTTCCCGTCGACGACATCGCAGCGGCCGTCGATAAACTGACGGAGCTCGGCGTGCGCTTTGAATCGTACGGCAGCGATATCAAAACGGACGAAAAGGGCATCTTCTGGGGGGAAAAAGACAACAGCGGCCCGAATATCGCCTGGTTCAAGGATCCGGCGGGAAATATCCTTTCGGTCATCGAAGGCAAAAATAAGTGATCCGGCACGGAAGATAAGGAGAAAACATGTCAGAAAACAATAAGAGAATTGTAAACGAGGTCAACGACGCGCTTGCGAACAATCGCGTTGAAGATTTTCTGAAGCATTGCAGCGACGATGTGGTATGGCGCCTTGTCGGTGAAAAATCCACGAACGGCATCAAGGAGATCCGCGATTGGATGGCCCAGATGAAGGGAGCCGAACCGCCCAAATTCACCGTCGATGAAATGATCGCCGAAAGTGACTCGGTCGTCTGCCGCGGCGATATGACGATGAAGGACCAAGAGGGCGTTGAAGGAAAATATTCCTATTGCGATTTCTATCACTTCAAAAACGGCAAGATCGCACAACTTGATTCTTATGTGATCAGGCTCAAGCCGGAAGGCGAGGGCCGCAGAACAGCAAATGCATAATGGCAGCTGCAGCACGGGCCGGCTCAAGATCCGGCCCGTGCTGCAAAATTTACTTGACACGGTCATGTGTATAAAGTATTTTACCATTTAGTTAATTAACAGAATAGTTAAATGCAAGGTCAAACTGATAGTTTAAGCTCAACGTTTGCGGCACTCGCCGACCCGACGCGGCGGGCGATACTGGCCCGCCTTTCACAAGGTGATGCATCCGTTCAGGACCTGGCAAAACCGTTCAAGATGACGCTGCCCGCGGTTTCGAAGCATCTTAAAGTACTCGAAAAGGCAAAGCTTATCCGCCGCGGCCGAACGGCCCAATGGAGGCCGTGCTATCTGAACCCGGAACCGTTGAAAGAAGCGACGGATTGGATGGAAAAATATAGAAAATTCTGGGACGAGAGCTTCGAACGGCTGGATGAATATCTGAAAGTTCTTCAAGCGGAATCGAAAAAGGCAGGTAAACAACAAAAGGACCGTAAATGATCGCTGGTACCTAAAACAAAAACAAGGAGCAACTAAAGTGGCAAACAAAACTGAGATCATTGCCGAACCCGGCAAACAAGAGCTATACATAATTCGTGAATTTGAGGCGCCGCGTGAACTTATTTTCAAAGCGCACACGGACCCGGAAATCTATGTTAAATGGGTCGGCCCGCGTGATCTGACAATGACGATCGAGAAATGGGACTGCCGTGACGACGGGTCGTATCATTTCACGCACGAGCGCGGCGGACACAAATATGCATTCTTCGGCGTCTATCACGAGGTCAACTCGCCCGATCGCATTGTCGGCACATTCGAGTTTGACGGTTTGCCCGAGCGCGGCCACGTCATTCTAGGGATCACCCAATTTGAGGATCTGCCTGACGGCCGCAGCAAGTTGGTCCATCAGTCGGTCTTTCGTTCGGTTGCCGACCGCGACGGGATGATCGCTTCGGGCATGGAGCGCGGCGTCAATGAGGGTTACGAAAAACTGGACGAGATCCTTGCAAATTCGCGTAGCGAAGCAACGGCAAACTAACGGAGGAGAAAACCATGACAGCAGCAGAAACAAGTGCGGCACCGCAAAAGATAACAACGTTCTTTATGTTCAGCGAAGGCGCCGGTGATGCGATGAATTTTTACGTCTCGGTGTTCAAAAACTCGAGGATCATCAGCAAAATGCCCGGGCCCGGTGGAACGGTTATGGGCGGGACATTCGAGCTCGAGGGCCAGCGTTTCAATGCCTTTGACGGCGGCCCGCATTTTTCGTTCTCTTCGGGCATATCGCAATTTGTCAGCTGTGAGACGCAGGATGAGATCGACTATTACTACGAAAAGCTTTCCGAAGGCGGCGAAAAACAGCCGTGCGGATGGCTGAAAGATAAGTTCGGCGTTTCATGGCAGATCATCCCGCCGGTCCTCGGTGAACTGCTTTCCGATCCCGACCGTGAAAAAGCCGGCCGCGTAATGAACGCAATATGCAAGATGCAGAAGATCGATATTCAGGAACTGGAAAAGGCCGCACAAGAATGAAAACAGCAGAAAAGGTTGACGGGTCAGGATCAAGCGCGGTGGAAAATTTTCTCGCTGATCTTGATCATCCAATGAAAGCAGTGATCGAGCAATTGAGAAAACTAATTCTCGGCTCCGATCCTAAATTTACGGAAAACATTAAATGGAACGCCCCGAACTTCTGTTACGGCGGCGAGGATAGAATAACGCTTCACCTCCACCGCAAAGGATATCTTCTGGCCGTGTTCCATCGCGGAGCCAAGGCCAAAGCCGCAACCGCCCCCGGAAGACTGATCGAGGACGACAGCGGCCTATTGGAATGGGCAGCGGATGACCGCGCGACGATAAAATTTATCGATCTCGGCGACGTTTTGCAGAACACTGACAAATTGACCCGGATAATTCGTCTGTGGATCAAGGCTGCCTAACCAACATTCATTCGTATGAGCATGGCAAACAAACTGACCGCCGCAAGTTTTTCCGAAAGGATCTCTTCACTTCGGTCCGACGAAGAATTAAAGAAGCATCAGCGGTATTTCAAGTTCGTCGCGGATGATCAAAATTCGGACGACTATTTCATCGGTGTTCGGATGGGCAGCATATTCGACCTTGCAAAACAGCACATTGAAATGCCTGTCGATGAGATCGAGAAGCTGATGGAAAGCCCGGTTCACGAAGTGCGTGTCGGCGCGCTGAGCATCATGGGCCAATGCGCGAAAGATAAAAAGTGTTCGGATGAAAGGTTGAAAGAGCTTGCAGATCTATATCTCCGCCGGCATGACCGGATAAACAATTGGGACCTGGTCGATCTTGCGGCGTATTACGTCGTCGGAAAATATCTTGCCGACAAACCGCGGGACGTTCTATACAAACTAGCCCGGTCAAAAAATATGTGGGAACGCCGGTCGGCAATTGTCGCCACGGCGCATTTTATCCTCAAACAAAAGCAGGTTGACGACACATTCAAGATCGCCGAAATACTTGTAAACGACAGAGAAGATCTTGTGAACAAAGGTACCGGCTGGATGCTGCGGGCGGCGGGTGATGTTGACAGAAACCGGCTCCTTGCCTTTCTCGACAAACATGCCGCAACAATGCCTCGAATTCTGCTAAGATACTCGATCGAAAAGCTGGAAAAAGATCAGCGTGAGCATTATTTAAGACTTAAGAAATAGGAGAATTAGCTGATAGCTGTTGGCTAATAGCTATTAGCTGTTTTGCTAAAGCTTTTGTTCACAAAGTTTTCCACGGAAAACAAGATCCCGTTATCAATGAAACCAACTGAATTTCCGTAATGTCGAAGGAGAAAAAGCTATGTCACAATTCAACCCTTATCTTAACTTTCCCGGCAACACCGAGGAGGCGTTCAATTTTTACAAGTCTGTTTTTGGCGGTGAGTTCCAGGCTGTTATGCGTTTCGGCGAAATGGAAGGCTGCGGCGAGATAGCGGAGGCCGAAAAGAGCAAGATCGCGCACATCGCCCTTCCCGTTGGCGAAGGCAACATTCTAATGGGCACCGACTCGCTCGAATCTTTCGGACAAAAGCTCACGTTCGGCAATAATTTTTACGTTTGTGTAAGCCCGGACAGCCGCGAAGAAGCCGATCGGCTATTTGGCTCATTGTCCGACGGCGGCAAGGCGGAAATGCCGATGACCGATATGTCGTGGGGTTATTTTGGCTGTTTCGCCGACAAATTCGGCGCTCAGTGGATGATCGTGTTTGATCCGAATGGCGGAGGCTCAAAATGACGGATGCAATTCAAAATACCGGTAAAGGCAAACGCTGGGCCGGATACATTCTTTCCGGCCTGCCGGCCATTTTTCTCATACTGGATGCGGTCGGCAAGCTGTTCAAGCCCGAAGTGGTGGTCAAAGGAACGGTCGAGCTTGGCTATCCCGAAAGTGTCATCGTTCCGCTCGGCATCTTGCTGCTTGTTTGCACGATCATCTATCTGATACCGCAAACGGCGGTGCTGGGAGCGATCCTGCTGACCGGTTATCTTGGCGGAACTGTTGCCACACACGTTCGCATCGGCAATCCGCTCTTCACGCACATTTTGTTCGGCGTGTATCTCGGCGTCATGCTCTGGCTTGGGATTTATTTTCGCGAGTCCCGGCTGCGCCAATTGGTTCCGCTCCGTTCAAGCGATTAGCAAAAACTTTGTCCCCCGATAGCTGATCCTGTGATCTTGCTGTAAATTCTCAGGATACGATCTTCGGGACAACGTGAGCTGATCAGGGAGTTTTTGTATTGAATAGTACCGCCGCGACAGCAGAACGAACGCTTATTATCGAGCGCCTTCTCGATGCTCCGCCCGAACTGGTTTTTGAAACGTGGACCAAGCCGGAACACCTTACAAATTGGTGGGGCCCGAACGATTTTACACTGCCGTTCTGCGAACTGGATTTTCGCGTTGGCGGCCGTTACAGGTTTTGCATGCGGTCGCCCGCGGGCGAAGACCATTGGGTTTGGGGCGAATATAGATCGATCGATCCGCCGGAAGGTCTTGAGTTCACGTGGAACCGCGAGGATGCCAATGGAAACATCTGGAACAGCACGACGGTCCGGCTGACCTTTGCCGACGCAGGCGGGAAAACCAAATTCACCCTGAATCAGACACTGTTCGACACAACCGCCGACCGTGATGACCACAATGGCGGATGGACGCAGTGCCTGGAGCGGCTGAATTCGTATGTTTCAGCCCAATCGGAGAAATACGGGAGTTAAGGAGCAAAAACAGTGAAAATTGCAATGATCATAGTCCGCACGCTTGTTGGATTGTTGTTTCTTGTCGCATCCATCTCTTATTTTGCTCTTATTCTCGGCTTTATGGAGATGCCGGTGATGGAAGGCCCGATCAAGACTTTTAACGAAGGCCTTGCGGCAACAGGATATTTCTTCATTTTGCTGAAGCTGACCGAATTGACTTGCGGCTTTCTGTTGGTCATCGGCCGGTTTGTTCCGCTCGCGCTGGTTATTCTCTCGCCGATAATCGTCAATATCTTTATGGTGCATCTATTCCTTGATAATACGGGTTTACCGGTTGCGTCTTTCCTTGTTTTGGCGGATATCTTCCTGGCTTATTATTACCGCGAGAGTTTCGCACCGCTGTTTAAGGCAAAATGAGCCGAATGGCGATAATATAACTTTGGTAAGGAGTTAATTTCATAATGTCGAAATATGCAGATGTTTACCTGCTTCCGATCTTGGAAGAAAATGTTTCGGAGTATAAGAAATTAGCCGCGGCGGCCGGTAAACTTTTTATAAAGAACGGAGCTCTAAAGTATCGCGAATACCTTGCATCAGACCTAAATTCTCAGGGCGGAACGCCGTTCACAAAGGCCGTTAAGCTAAATCCGGGCGAGACCATTATTTACGCGGCTGTTGAATTCAAGTCAGAATCGCACCGCAACTCGGTCATGAAGAAAGTAATGGCCGATCCTGCGATGGCGGCCTTAATGCCAAAGGATAAAAAACCGCCGTTCGATTACAAACGTATGGTTTACGGCGGATTTAAGGTGTTGGTTGACCTTTGATCCGTTCAAATTTTGATGCCAAACGATGCTCAGGCCGCGGTTGCGGCGATGGATGTTGACGACGCGGTACCCGCCGCGCCGCCAAAGAAAGCCAAATTTGACCGCTCGATAATCGAGGGCCCGCTTTCAAGCGCCGTTTGGAAGATAGCGTGGCCGGCCGTTTTGACAAATCTTGTAAGCGGCCTGCAAGGCTGGGTCGATCAGATAATGGTCGGCAACCTGATAGGCTTTCAGGCAAATGCCGCTATCGGGGCCGCGTTTCAAATATTTCTCCTGGTTATCACGTTCGTTGGATCGGTCTTTATCGGAATGAGCGTTCTTGTCGCACGGTTTACGGGCGCCGGCGATCATGAAAAGGTAAACCGAAGTGTTTATCAGGGATTTCTGACCGCTATTTTTATATCGCTCGGCATACTTGCCCCGATCGGATATTTTGCCTCGCCATTTTTGCTTTCGCTCGTAAACGCCGCTCCCGATGTTCAAGCCGAGGCTCTTCCGTTCCTCCAGATAATGTTCACCTGCAGCGTCGGCCTGCTGATCTATTTTATGGTGAGTGGAGCATTGCGGTCCGCGGGCGACGCTAAGACGCCGATGGTGCTCGGCATTGTAATGACGGTGCTTAATCTGCTGCTGAACATCGTCTTCATTCGCGGGCTTGGGCCGATCCCGTCCTTTGGTACGGCCGGAGCGGCAATGGGAACGTGCATCGCGTCAGGTGTTATTGGTGTTTATTCGCTTTTCAGCCTATACCGCGGGACTTGGGTGATCGCATTTCCGAAGACCGGCTATGCTCCCGATTGGAAGGTCATCAAGAAGCTTTTCCAATTTGGCCTGCCCGCCGGGATCCAGGGCGTAGCGATGAATATCGGCGGCGTTCTGATGTATTGGTTTATGGGTTCGCTTGCCCAGGGCGAGGCGACGCAGGCGGTCTATGCGGTTTGCTACGCTCAGTTGTTCCTGCTTGTAACGTGGTCGTCGAATGCCCTTATGGGAGCGTCGGCGGCGGTCGCGGGCCAGAACATGGGCGCCGGGCAGCCGGACAGAGCATTTTTAGGTGTTCGCACGGCCGCCTTGTTCGGAACTATCGGAGCGTTGTTTGTAGGATTGACCTTCTTTTTTCTGCCTCAGCAATTGCTTGCCATTTTTGGAATGACCGAGCCGGCCGTCGTGGAGATCGGCGTCCAACTGCTTCGTGTTCTGAGTGTCTCCGGCTTTTTTATCGCGATCGCACTGGTTTATACAGGCGGATTGCAAGGAACCGGTGACACAAAAAGCCCGCTCTATATCTCGATAATCTCGCAGGTCATCATTCCGCTCGGGATCTGCTTTTCCATAAAGACGTTTGGCACGCTTGAACCCTTAGACATTTGGCTTGCCATCCTCGCCGGCCACATAACCCGCTGTGTCCTGAGCGTCGCAAGGTTCCTGCAGGGAAAGTGGAGGACAATTACTGTAGACCTTGAGCCGACGCAGGGCTAGTGTGGAGAAATATTTTCTATTTACCATCCCTCACCATCTGGTTGTGGGAGCGGATCCTAGCTATTTCCCTGCTGGCCATAAATCCTCGGAAGATCATTATTAACGCGAATATGTGGAAGCCAAAGGCAAGAAAGGAATCAAGAAGGAGCCAGACCAGGCCGTCGATAATATAGAGAACCATTCCACCTATAAAAACGGCATTTATTGCTTTGTTCGCATAATAACCGATCAACGCAAATAGGATGAAAACGATGAAGTCCATTACCAGTGCAATGATCTTGACAGCCGATAACGAATTACCTCCAGACATTCCATCAGCAAATGCATCAATGATCTGAGTTACGGCTAGACCGGCGATAAAGCTCACCTGGCCGCCAAATGCGAAGATCGCCGAATTTACCAAGGATAAGCCAGCGATCCAATAGAACCAGTTCGCACCTGCTTTCATCTGAGTCAACGTTTCACTGCTCGGTTCTTTTTCGCCAGTATCCGTGTTGACGTTAGGATCATTGCCGCCAAAAATACTTTCCATTGCTTTCTGATCGAGTTCTACTTCACCGCTTTACTAAATATCTCCGGCAACATCAGACTCGCAGCGGCATGACTACATACCGGTAATCGTAGGGCGAATCGCCGGCTATGCGGAGCTGTGTCCCGGCGTTTGCGTCTTTAAATTCGAATGAGATACGGGTTGGGCTGACCGATTCTTTTACTCGGACCTTGTCGCCGTCGTTCTCAGTTGAGGCGGTCTCGGCATCGCCAGTTTGAACGGCCGAGATGACATTCAGATACTCCTGCAAATACTGCCAGTTAAATCCCAGGGTTGTTTCTTCGCCCGAGTATTCGGCTGGAAGGGCCTCGCTGCCTTCGCCTTCTTCGCTGGATTGGGCGGAAAGTTCTATCTCGCCTTCGCGGACCGTGAGCCGGATCGATCGGTTACGCTCATCCGCCATTAGCGAAACGCGGCGAACGGCACCCTTCATATCTTCGAGGTCAAAGGTCGCCACTCTGTCATTGTCCTTTGGCATCACCATCTCATAGTTCGGAAAATTGCCGGACAGCTTTCGGGTTATTAACAATCGGCCGTCAAGTTCAAAATAGATATGGTTCTGGTCCTCACCGAACGAGACGTCCTCGCCCGATTCGCCCGATATCTTGACCAACTCAAGCAATGCCTTTTTCGGGATCAGCGCGTCCATTTTTGCATCAGATGCCGTGTCTGCCGAGCGTTCTATATAAGCGAGTCGGTGCCCATCGGTCGTTACCATGCGGGCCTTTCCGTCCGCAAGGATAAATTTTGCCCCTGAAAGCGTAAAACGCGACTGCTCATTCGTAATAGCGAAGGCAGTGTGCCGGATAAAGTAATTAAAGACCTCGGCCGGCAATTTCAGCGGGGCCGACTTGAAAATAGGTATCTCAGGGAACTGCTCGCGGCTTGTGCCTGCCAGCCTGAACTTGCCGCGGCCAGCCGTCACGCTCACCCATTCGCTCTCAAGCTTTTTGAAAACGGCCGTTTCGCTGTTCAGATTCCGTGCAAGGTCAAACAGCTTTTTTGCCTGAACGCACATCGCACCCGGCTTTTTCACATCGGCCTCAGCATCGCACCTAACCGTTACGTCAAGGTCGGTGCCGACTATCCTGATCGAGTTCTCGCCCAGGCTTTCGATCAAAATATTCGACAGTATCGGGATAGTACTTTTCCGCTCAACAACACCCTGCACAAATCCCAAGACCTCTTTCAACGCTGCTTGCTTGATAACAAATTCCATTACTGATAACTCCTTGATCGAATTTCTTAGCTTTAAGGCTCGCCTTCTCTTTACCTACAATAAACTTAAAAGATATATATCCAGTAGTACTAATAGGGCCTGTGGATATGTGAAAAAGCGTCCTAAGCCCTTATGAAATCATCGTTTTTTCATTCACAGCCACTGTGGAAAACTTGTGGAAAAGCCTGTTTGGCTGCGGATAATCTCACACTTTGCAAGATTCGATCGAAATCCACAACGCTTTTCCTGTGACCATCGGTGGAAATGTGTATTTCCTTTTTGCAAATAGCTGATCCTAAATAGCTTATACGATTTCTTTTGCTGGTCACGCTGTGGAAATTATCAACGCGTATATTCCGTACAAACACCTTTAACTAGCTGCAAAGACTATCGATTAGCTCACTTACCATCTTGTGGAAATCACGGCTCTCGGTCACAAGGCCTTCTATCTTCTCAAAACTATGCATAACGGTCGTGTGATGCTTGCCGCCGAACTCCCGGCCGATCTCCGGGTAGCTGTGTTTTGTCAGCCGCTTGCACAGATACATTGCTACCTGCCGCGGCACGGCTATCGCCCGCGAATTGCTCTTTGATTTAAGTTCATCGACCGTCAGTTTGTAATGCGACGCAACGGTGCGGGCGATACGCTCCATCGTGAGGCCTTCAGGACGCTCGCTGTCGATGACATTCTTCATAGCGTCCTGTGCAAGCATTTTTGATATCGGAACGCCGCGCAAACTGGCGATGGCGACGAGGCGAACAAGAGAACCCTCAAGTTCGCGAACATTGCTGCGGATCCTGTTTGCGATGAAGATAGCAATATCGTCCGGCAGTTCGATCCCGTCAAGGTCGGCCTTTCGTTTGAGTATTGCCACCTTTGTTTCGAGGTCAGGCGGCTCAATATCGGCGATCAACCCCCACTCAAAACGCGAATGCAGCCGTTCCTGAAGAGTTGGGATCTCCCGCGGCGGGCAGTCGCTTGAGATGACTATCTGTTTCTGATCGTTATGAAGTGCGTTAAATGTATGGAAGAACTCTTCCTGAGTACGTTCCTTGCCGGCCAGAAACTGAACGTCGTCCATCAGCAGAACATCTATCGAGCGGTATTTCTCCCGAAAGCTTTCCGTCGAATCATAACGAATGGCGTTGATCAGCTCATTCATGAACTTTTCGCTCGTCACGTACGATACCCGCATATGTCGGTCTCGCTGCCTTATTGCGTGGCCGATCGCGTGCATAAGGTGCGTTTTTCCAAGGCCGACGCCGCCGTAGATGAAAAGCGGATTGTAGGTCTTGCCGGGCGTGTCCGCGACGCTGAGCGATGCCGCATGGGCAAATTGGTTTGATGAGCCGACAACGAATTTATCAAAAGTGTATTTGGGATTCAGCGAATTCTCGATCACTGGTTCCGTGTCGGACCGCTGGGATGGACTATGGGCCGCCGGCCGAGCCGGGTCATTTCCCGAATGGTTAACGGAAGGAGTTCGATAAGCGTGATCTTCCGCGTCATCGCTAAAAAGATCTTCTTCATCCGCCGTTTCGTCGATCGTCCATTCGATCTTATGGCCGGCAAAACCGAGTTCTTCAAGAGTTCGAACAAGCAGCTCGGTATAATAAAGAGCCACCCAATCCTTGGTGACTTCACCGGCCCGAAGGCGAACCACCTTCTCTTCGACGCTATGGCCTTCGAACTGTATGGGCCTGAACCATGAATCGACGATCTGCTTGTTTAGGCTCCGCTCAACGATGGCTATAACATCGTTCCAAATGTCGGTTTTTTTTACTGACGTTTCCACCAGAACTCCCTGAAATGCGGCCCAATGATATTTACTGAAAGAATATCCTTTTCTGCGGGTCAAAGCGAACCAGTATAGACCTAATTTTCCCGTTATCCGCCAGGTCGATACAAATCTACCGCTAGTTTTCCACAGAGATTTCCACAGGTATGTGGAAATACACTGAAAAACCTAAAGTAAAATATTAACTCTTTTATTTACAATGGTTTACAAGAAACCAGCTTTATTGAAACGGGTATCAGACTAACACAAGGAACCAGGGAGCGCAAGGAGAATTCCACAGAAAATGTGCGGCCGATCGTTATCCGGTTAAAGGGCTTAAAGTACAATAATTTGAGGCCGGATCAGGGCTTGTTAAACTTGATATTTGGGTCAAAAAGATCTCAAAATAAGGGCAGATCCGCAGAATTTTTTGTGAGCGCGAGAAAAAAGAATTTGGTTGGTAAAGGCCTTCGGCAGGCGCTTGATGACGCTTGTCGCGGACTGGTATACGTAAGCGAAACCGACAGTCCGATCGTTCCGGTCCTATCCGCGACACCCAATGACGTGACGGTCGAAGAATTCATAAAGAATGCGGTTCGATCAAATGGCCCGGTCGAGAAAAGGCCAACTGCAGCTTTTTTTGACCGACTGACATCGGAAAAGGCGTGGCAAAACGAAGAGGAACGGTCCAACGCCGGACGATTTTCAAAATTGAGGGCTATTGTGCTTGATCAGCTCGATGGCCCAGCCACGTATCGCATCGGACGCGTTCAGATCGACATCTTTGTCCTCGGCCGTGATGAGGAAGGCCGCATTGCAGGATTTCGTACGCGTTCGGTCGAGACCTAAAGCAAAAGGAGCCGTCCTGTTACAGAACTGCCCCGATCTCGAAGTTATAGCGTTTTACTTTTCCCGGATCGTACTTGCCCCGGACGAACTCTTTTCAACATTCGTTGGGGTTCCACCGTAAACGATCTTGCTGGCACCGCTTCCGTCGGTACGAAGTTCACCGGTAGCAAAGACGGATACGCTGCTGGCTCCGCTCGCCTCGACCTCGGCATTTTGTGCCCGCAGGTTCTCGGCATCGACCGCACTCGCTCCGCTAACTTCGACAGAGAGTTTTGCCGTTGAACCGGCGACGGTCGCCTTCGTCGCACCGCTGGTACAAACACGAAGATAATCGTTATCAATATCCGCGACCGTTACCTTCGATACACCTGAAGCGTCAATACTCGTTATATCCGGTGCGGATATCCTGACCTTCAAACCGTTATCGGTCGAGATGCGGCCCTCACTCTCGATATGCAGAACGCCGTCACGAACTTCAGTTTGTATCAGGGGAAGCAGGTTGTCATCAGCCTCT
>JADLDC010000266.1 GCA_020846885.1 Acidobacteriota bacterium
AACGAGAGGGAGAATGACGCATCTGGCTTCGTGACGGTTTCAAAAGAACCTCTACACGACCGAGCTGCCATTCTCCTTTTCTATATCCAAATCTATACGAATTGGATACTTTTTTGAACATACAAGTGCACGAAGTTGAAGACACAAAGTTCACAAAGGGAATGCGGAAAACTCATGCGCCCTTCCAAGCTAAAGAATTGCAACCTTTATTCGATCGATCCGTGTTAGAATTCGAAAACTTTCGATCTCAAATTAAGGAAGGTTCGCAAATGATGCCTAAGATCCCGGTATTCATGATCGTGGTCCTTATCTCGGCGGCCGCCGTCGTTGCCCAGCAGCCCGCGCCGGCCCAGCCTCCGCCCGCGTATGACACAGCCGGTTCAATGGCTTATGACATTTCCAGAATAGCCCAGTCCGTTCAGGCGATGACCAAGACCTTGAAGGACTTTGTCGATAAGTTTGCCAAGGTCGAAGGGCTGACACTGAGCGAAAAACAACAGCGGCTTGTGATGGGAATGGAGCTTTTGATCCGCGCCGAACAGCGTATGGCAACGCTGCAAAAATTCCAGATAGAGCTTGTCGAAAAAGACGGTGAATTGCGTTCGCGGCTGGCTCAGGTCGAAAACGATCTGATCCCGCAGAGTCTTGATCGAAGTATCGCGTTCGAAGGTTCGACGCAGACGCCCGAGATCAAGGAAAATCGCCGCCGTGCTCTCACGGCTGAGCGATCAAATCTGATATCCGTGCTGCAGCAGTTGCGGGCACAGCTTCAAACCGTTGGGACAGACGTTCGCGAAGCCCAGCAGCTGGTCGAAAGACTCAGACGGACGTTTCTTCCCCAAGTTGAGCGCGAATTAGGCGAGCAGTAGGCTAACCCTGTTTGGGCTGAACGCGCAGGATGTAGCTGCATACGGCAAGGTTCACTCCGGGTGCAAGGCTAACGCGATGGCCGCTCGGGAGTTCTGAGTTGTTTATCATCGCGGCGTTGCGGCCTTCGTTGACGACCCAATATTTTCCCATTCCGTCAGTGATTATGCTCAGATGGCGGCGGCTGATCTCGGCGTCGCCGGCGAGAGTGATATCGACCGGCCTCGATTTTGATCCGCGTCCGACGACGATCTCGTTCTGATAGATCGGGACAACATTCTGCCTGACGCCGTTCAGCCATATCTCAAGCCGGTAAAGTTCCGTCACGCGGCGGCGGACATTTGTCATCTCCTCGACCTCCGCGGCAGACGGATCGGTCGGCGGAACACCGCGGCCAACGGCCGGAGTAAATTGCGTAGGCGGGATGCTAACCGGCGGCGGCACATAGTCCGGCGACGGCAGCCTGCCAGTCTTGAGGTTCGGGCTGGTCAAGGCGGCCGTATGGGAAGGCCGCGGCCTCGGCGACTGGGCCGACGGCGCGGGCGTCGCCTGCGCACCTTTTGGGCGTGCGAGGACACCGGTCTTATTGCTGGAAGAATCTTCCCAACTATGCTGAACGCGAAGATCACCTTTCTCAAGCGTTGCATCTACACGGAGTTCGATAACGAACGCCTTTGTTTCCAGCTTCTTCTTTCCGGCTATCTCCTTGGCCCGTTCGGCAAGAATGTGGTACAGGCCCTGCTCCAAACCGCGACGCTTTACGCCCTGCCATTCCTTGTCGTCTTCATTGCTTAAGAAGATCGTGTATTCACTAGGGATGATGGTAGTTCCCTGCGGCAGCGGCACGAGTTCAGCCTGCATGACCGCCTCTACGGCACGCGCGATCTTGACAATAAATTCCTCCGCCTTGCTGCGCGGCTTAACCTGCGCGTCCCGGGCCGCGTCCTCAAGTACACCTTCGGCCGATTCGCCGTCGATCCATTTTCTAACCTTATCTAGTACGCTCAATTTATTATCCTTTTACCACAGAGACACGGAGACACAGAGGAAATCCAGCTTCGTTCTATTGTCTCTGTGCCTCTGTGTCTCTGTGGTTAACCGTAATCATTGGTCGAGATCTACATACCGCCCGTTTAGCCAGCCGCGGTTTGTCGGGAGCTGCTCGTCACGCTCTCTTCCCTGTTCGAGCACATCAACTTGATACCAGTTATTCTGCGTTTTGACAATTCTCAGACGCGAGTTCTTGGTAACGACGCCGATCGGATCATTGTTCGTGCTAGGATCAGGGCGAAGGTTGATATCGGTGTTCGCCGTGCCGGTTTGATGGCTAAGTAAACCCGCAATATTCGGAAGCAGCCCGGCATTTCGCAGCAGCGACGTTGTCACGAAAAGGCCGCCCGCAAACATTGTGATAAAGATCAAAAAGGCAGCAAACCGGCGAAGTGCCTTTCTCTGCTTTTTGGGGCGGGCCGGAACTTCGGGGACAACTGCGTTCGGGATCTCGATCTTGAGTTGAACACTCTTTCCGTTTTCAGCGGGCGGTGGCGAAGCCGATGGCTCCGCCGGAACCACGAGAGCGGGATACCGGGGCTTCGCGGCATTCGCAACATCTATCGCCGGTGCCGCGACAGCCGGCCCGAACTGATGCCGCAGCTTCAATTCGCGCGAAGTATCAAATCTCGGCTGCTGCGGTGCTATCGGCGAATAGCCCTTTGCAACATGCGGCTGCGGAACGGCGTGGACCTTTGGGCGAATATGCGTGGCTGTTTCAAAATCTTCTGAGAACCGCCGCACACTTTCAAGATCACGCCAAAACTCATCTACTGATTGATACCTTTCTCCGGGCTCACGCCGGGTGGCTTTCTCAAGCACAGGTTTCAGCTGGCCCGCCCACTCCTCGCCGCGAATTGCCAGCGGAAGATCGGTTATCGGCTGGTTCGCATAGAACCGGGGCGATTCATGCGTCAATAGCGCGTAAACCGTTTTTGCGAGTGAATAGATATCGGCGGCAGGGGTGAGTTCCGCGACCACCATTACGTCGCCGTCCGCACTTAGCGGGCTGTGTTCCGGGGCGGCATAGATGTTCGTCCCGACACGCGTTATCGGGGCGTTCGAGGCGTGAATGCGGGCCACACCAAAATCCGCGATCTTGACCGTCTCCTGATCGGCCGTTAAAAGCAGGTTCTGCGGTTTGATGTCGCGGTGAATAACACCGCTGTTGTGCGCATGGCGAAGCCCGGCGCAAACCTGCTCGATATACTTCAATCCTTTTTTCAGCCCGAGCGGTTCATTCCGGCAAAGCTTCTGCAGATCACCGCCTTCAAGATATTCGAGTACGAGATAATGAAACAGCGTCCCCCGCGCGTCACGGGCTGTGCCATGGCCTAGCCGGCTGATTATGTTCGGATGGCGAACGCGATCGAGCGCTACGGCCTCGTTCTGAAAATTCTCAACAAGCGTCCGCTCAAGATCAGCGTCAAGGTCATCCTGAAGAAAAACATTCAGAGCCTTGATCGCGACCTGCCGGTGCGGAGACTGCGGCGAGGCAAGCGTATCGCGCGCGGCGAAGATCTCGGCATAGCTTCCCCGCCCAAGCGTCGAGAAGATATCGTACCGCCTGTCGAGCCTGCAGTTGTCGAGCGAAAGTTCCTTCATTCACGTAGAACAGGCCGTCAGCCCGTTCACAACAGTCAGATGCCTGTTGTACATAACTAACGACCATTATATTTCGAAAGTTCAAAAAACACACCGCGCGCGAAAAGGCCCGCCGGGCTCGATGGACTCGCGAGCCGGCGGGCATAAATATCGTCCGAGGAGAATGGACGATGGACGAGAGTGATAAAAGCGGACCTTAGCCAGGTTCGAACAAGGCTAAGGGCCCGTCGAATTATTCGACCGACCGTTCAAATCCGGTGGTCTGCACATATTGGAAGAACGGCGTTCCCGGCGGGATACGGCTCGGGTCCAGGAATGTGCTGTCAAACACCCAGTTACGCGTCGGAGGATCGTAAACCGTGTTGCAGCATTTGAACGATCCGTTGTTGTTCTGTGAATTGAACAGGTTGATAAGCGAACCAGCGTAGTCCAGGCGTTCGCCGGTCCACCGTTCAAGGAACCTCTTGAAGTTGTGCACGCCGCCGTTGAGGCGTGGCGATATTCCGCCCTGATTCGGCGTATCCTCGCGGCTTGCGATCGTATCGCCCGAGATCATAGCAAAACGCATCTGGGTGGTATCGGCAAGGCGGCCGCCTTCGTCGTACGGGTAGCGGAAGCTGTTCCCGTCCATCCAGGCATTTGAAAGGATCGTTACCGCATCGGCCACGATCGACGCCGGTACGTGCGTTGCCGTGTTGAATGGCAGATACTGATTGAACGGAGTGTTGCCGGTCGAAGGAACTGTCCCGACGCCTGTGGCATTGTAGTTTCCTTTCACATACACGCCATTTTCGGAGGCAAACGTGAACCCGCGAGTGTTTGCCGGAGTCGCCGAATCGTAGATACCCGGTATGACCGTGCCATTTATCAGGCGAACGCCGCGGCGGTAGTATTTGTGATCGTTAACAGCTGCCGCATCCGGGAAGATCGTGTTGTCCTGATATCGTTCGGCCTCATTTCCGCCGTTGAAGCCAACGCGGATGTTAAGTATGTTGTCGAAGTTGACATCCTCGCCGAGCTGGAGAACACCGTCATTTCCCGGTGCATTGCCGTAAACATCCTCCATGTCGAACTGTCCGTCAAAGTCTTCATCGCCCCGGCGGTCCGAAAGATAGACGACCCAGCCTTCACGCGAAGGAATGTCCTGCGTGGCGCTCGGGTCCCACGAAGCTCTTAGGCCGCTGCCCTTTGTTGTTGCAAACGGCGTATTCGTCGGGAACAGGCCGTTAAAATCACCTCGCAGGAACCGGCGAAGATTTGCCACGTCGATATCGATCATGCTCATCCCGCCGTTGCGCGAAAGCTTCTGGCTCGAACTGTTCAGCGTGCCGTAGGCGCTCGTCGAATAGTAAGTCGTGCTGCGCTGGTCGTAATACAATCCTTCACGCGAATCGAACATCTCGATCGGGAAAGGAACGACGGCGTAAGTCGAAGTACCGCCGATGGTAGCAAGTTTGAGGTGGCCCATTCGTTCGAGCGAACTGTTTGGATCGGTGTTCACGCCCGTACATCCTGTGCTGCAGCCGTTCTGTATCTTCGTTGCGTCCGCGCCGCTGTACCGGACCACCGTGTTATAGGCACTACTGCCCGAACCATACGAATTCAGGACGTTGCTGCCGCCCTGGATCGCCGGCCCCGGAATACCGAAACGCTGGATCTTGATGATCGCCCGGCTGTCTGTACCCAACGACGCTGCCTGCGCCGTGGTCGCCGTAAGGCTGCTCGACGGCGGAAGTTCGCGATAGTCACCACCGTCCTCCGTCCGATAGGTTATATCGTAGTTTGTTAACTGTTCCGTCAGGCCGAGGCTGAGAATATCCTCAGTTATGTCCTTTGTCACAAGCATGCCGGTCGTATCGTCGGTCGCGACGGTCTCAACCTTGATCCACACCTCACGGCCTCCGCCGGTATAGAGGCGTTCGCCGTTTACGCGCGTCGCTAGATATCCATCGGTCATCGCGCGTGGCTGATAGCCGCGGGCCTGGTCCGGTGTCGTCGCTGGAACGGGAGTCGGGCCGGGTACCAACCCTGTCTTTTCTCCATCGAGCCTTACGCCGCAAGGCGTAGTTACGGCAGCCGTACCCGAGCCGCTTGCACAACCAGGCAATTTCGCCTTGCTGTCCGCAAGGCTGATGCGGATACCGGTCTTATTCGCAAAACGTTCCGAACGCTTGATCCCGTTATCGGCATCGGCAGCTGTTACCGGGCCAAGGACACCCGCGGCATTCGCGAAAAGATCGCCTCCTGATCCTCCCGCAACCTCCTTGCCGCGCTTGACCATCGTGATCAGCGACTGCGAAGGATCATCGACCTTGAGAGG
>JADLDC010000267.1 GCA_020846885.1 Acidobacteriota bacterium
AGGATCTTTTCCGTTAAACCCTTTACTTCCTGTTCAGTTAAAAGCATTATTCGTGGTCCTCCATTTGGCCGGCCTGCGTTCCGGACGCGGTGTTCAATACATTGATATTCCTGAAACGTGCGGGCGGGCAGCCGTGCGAGACCGAATTAGATTGTCCCGGTTCGCCCTTGCCGTCGTTTGGCGAACCCGGTATCTCATAGGTCGCCTGGCCGCCAAGCCCGTCAAGCGAGCCCCAGAAATCTGTCGTTCGCGATTGATACGCAACGTCGCGGAGCATGCCCTGCACCTTTCCGCCCTTGATCTCCCAGAATGTCTGCCCGCCGAACTGGAAATTGTAGCGCTGCTGGTCGATGGAATAACTCCCGCGGCCGTAGATGAGTATGCCGTTATCGACATCGGCGGCGAGATCGTTCATTGAAACATTATCTTTTGACGGCTGGAGCGAAACATTGGGCATTCGCGGGAACGGAACGCTGCCCCAACTGTCGCCGTGCAGGCAGCCGTACGATCTTGTCTTGCCGACAAGCTTTGCCGTATCGCGCGTGGTCTGCCAATCAACAAACAGGCCGTCCTTTACAAGATGCCAGCTTTGTCCCGGCACGCCTTCATCGTCGTAACCGACGGTCGCCATGCCTTGCGGCTGCGTTCGGTCGGCGACAAAATTCACCATCTTCGAGCCGAACTGCAATTTTCCGGTCTTGTCCGGCGTAAGGAAACTTGTGCCGGCGTAATTTGCTTCCCACAACAGGGCCCGGTCGAGTTCCGTCGGATGGCCGACCGATTCGTGTATCGTCAAAAAGAGATGGGACGGGTGAAGGACAAGATCATATTTGCCCGGATGTACGCTTGGGGCCTTAAGTTTCATCACCGCGTGCTCGGCGGCCTCTTTTGCTTCGGCGACCCAGTCGTGTTTCGTTAAATATTCAAAACCGATCTGCTGCGCTTCACGCAGTGAGTTGACCGATTGAAAGTCGCCCGACGCACGATCGACGGCCTGTGCGGTAAAGCTCGGGTTTGTGCGGATAATATATTGCTCTATCCGCGAGCCGTCCGATGTCGCGAGATATTTCTGCTCGTTGACCGAGCCGATGGCCGAGTTTACAAAGCTTACGCCTTTTACTCCCAACGCGGCCTCGTTCATTTTCAGCAGGATGGCGACCTTTTCTTCTGTCGGCACATCGAACGGATCGCGTTCGAACGACGATTTCCAGTTTGCGACGACCTTTGGCGTCGGCACAAGTTCGATCTTGCGGCGGGTGATCGCGGAATTCGCTTTCGCAATGGCTGCGGCCTCGGTCGTAACGCGTTTTACTTCGTCAGCGGTCAGGATAGGGCTTGCGGCAAAGCCCCATGTGCCGTTCACAAGCACGCGTACGCCAAAGCCAAAGTTTTGTCCGCTTGAAAGATTCTGCACCTGCCGCTCGCGCGTTGACACGGCCTCGATGCGATAGCGGTTTATTCTGATGTCCGCGTATGAAGCGCCTAATTTTTTAGCCGTCGCCAGTGCAACGTCGGCCAACGAATCCTTATTAATGTCGGCAAACGCCGGAACGCTTGCATGTGCGGAATAGACCCAGCTCGGCAGCACTGCGGCTCCGCCAAACACTACGCCCGCAGTCCGTATAAAATCGCGGCGAGAAAAAGTCATTTCGACCCTCCGTTGGTTTTTGAAGATTATTCCCGATGAATGTGATCAGCTGTGATTCTAAATTGAATGCCCGCCCGCGTCAAACTGCCGTACAAAATGCAGAAGCCCTGTACGTAGGAAGGGCATGAGGGTCCGCGTTTGCGGAAGCCCGCACGTAGTAAGGGCGATATGTGCAACGTGTCTATTTCGCCCTTACTACGTGCGGGCTTCGGCCAACGCGTGCGGCTTCGGTCGCCGAATTTGGAAATTCGGCGCAAAAACCGTAGGCTTTTTAGAACGGCACGGCATTATTTATCAGCATTTGATACGGGCCGTTTTTCATCAGAGATCTATGGACAACCCGCGTGCAGCAGGCGTTCTTCTTCACCCGACCAGTTTGCCTGGAAAATTCGGCATCGGCGATCTTGGCCCCGAGGCCTTTTCGTTCGCGGACTTCTTAAACAGCGCCGGCCAAACATTCTGGCAGATATTGCCGCTCGGCCCGACAGGTTATGGCGATTCGCCGTACCAATCGTATTCCGCTTTTGCCGGCAACACGCTGCTCATTTCGCCCGAAAGACTGGCCGCGGACAAACTTCTTACGTCCGCCGAGCTGAAAGGCCGGCCAAAATTCAAGCAAGGCCGCGTGGATTTCGGCGCGGTTTACGAATGGAAGAACAAGATCCTGCACCTTGCGTTCGAAAGCTTCAAGCGATCTTCGAACGACGATCTGGCGGGTGAATTTGACACGTTTCAGCAGCATAATAATTGGTGGCTGGACGATTACGCTCTCTATCGTGCGTTAAAACTTTCGCATGATCACAAGGCGTGGTACGAATGGCCGGCGGAATTAAAGCTGCGCGATCCGCACGCCATTCAAACGGCCGCGAACGAGTTGGCTGAAAACATCCGCGAGCAGAAATTTCATCAGTTTCTTTTCTTTCGCCAATGGCATGCGGTCAAAAATTACGCCAACGGCCGAGGCGTGCGCATTATCGGCGACGTTCCTATCTTTCTTGCGCTCGATTCGGCCGATGTTTGGTGCAACCGCGACAAATTCAAGTTAAACGCCGACGGTTCGCCGCGCGTTGTGGCGGGTGTGCCGCCGGATTATTTTTCAAAAACGGGCCAGCTTTGGGGCAATCCGATCTACGATTGGGACGCGATGCGGCGCGATGATTTTCGATGGTGGGCCGCTCGTATCGCATTCACGCTCGGCACGGTGGATGTGATTCGGCTTGATCATTTTCGCGGCTTTGCGGCCGCGTGGGAGGTTCCGGGCACCGATGAAACAGCCGAAAACGGTGCGTGGGTGGACGTTCCAGGCCGCGAATTGTTCAGCGCTCTTCGTCGGCATCTGGGCGATCTGCCGGTGATAGCCGAAGATCTCGGATTCATCACGCCCGACGTCGTGGAACTGCGCGACAGTTTCGGATTTCCGGGTATGAAAGTGCTGCAGTTCGCCTTCGGCGGCGACGCGCACAATCAGGACCTGCCGCATAACTATACGCGCAATTGCGTAGCCTACACCGGCACGCATGACAACGACACGACCATCGGCTGGTGGCACGCGGCAGAGACACGGCCGGTAGGGAGTGTGCCCCGTGCTCCTACCCCGCGGCCGCAGCCCGACAGCGCCGTCCATCTTCACTGCAAAACCTATCTCAACACGACCGCCGCCGAGATAAATTGGGACCTCATCCGTGCGGCGTGGGCGTCCGTAGCACAGACGGCGATCGCACCGCTCCAGGACATCCTCGGCCTCGGCAGCGAAGCCCGCATGAATCTTCCCGCATCGACCAACAACAACTGGACCTGGCGCTTCGGCCCAAAAGACCTGACCGAAAAACTCGCAAAGCGGCTCAGAGATCTGACCGACCTCTACGCCCGCACACCGAGATAGCCGCCGCACGATAAAAATGCGGAAGAACTCCCGCATCTTTTTCGTGATCTTCGTGTCTTCCTTTCGTGCGTTTCGTGGTAATGGCAGAAAACCTCGACCACGAAATTCACGAAACAAGACCGAAATGCAGAAGCCCGCGCGTGAGCGAGGGCTTAATAGACACGCCGCATATTAAGCCCTTACTAACGTGCGGGCTTCCGCATTCTACGTGCGTGTTTCCGCAATTGTGCAGGGCAATGAGATACTCGACAACTGACAGTGAGCAACCAAAATGAGAACAACTTCACCGATCCTAACATTACTAATCGTCGCTCTTGCCGCGGCAGCGGCTTGTACCGGGCGGGCGAGCGGGCCAACGGCGAGTGGTCCTTTTAATTCTTCCGCTTCGCCGGACGCGTCGGACCGTTCGTCGGGCGCCGGCGTCGGTCCGGCGGCGGACGACGGTGTGCCGGCATCTTCCGCTGAACAGGCAAACCAGCCAAAGACGGTCCGCGATCATTTTATGGCGCTGCCGGTGAAATATTTTCCGCTCGAAGGCTGCGAACCGGCAAGGGACAAAGGCTGCCAGCGTGCAAAGGCGGAATATCTAAAGACATTTCTTGAAATAGAAGACACTGCGAACGGCTATCTCAAGGCAGGCTGCGACGGCGGACAGAGCTGTCTCGAAATGGCGATCTTCAAAAAGCCGGGCGGCGGCTATCTTGTCGGCGTCCGCGGCGATTTTGAAATGGGGAGCGAGGCCTATTTTGTCGATCACGATAATGGAAAATGGACCGACGCCGGCCGTTCGCTGGTCGAAGGCTTTAGCAAGCAAAATTATTACGTCTTCCCGCGAAAAGGCACGACCGTCGAGGTCTTCGAAAAACTCCCGGAAGACACCGAACCCGTCCCCGATTCGCCAAAAGGCAAGAAACTCTACGATCTGGAATGGAAATCAGGCAGATTCACGAAGAAAAAATAAACGCGGCTTCCTTTTCGTGAGTTTCGTGTCTTCGTTTCGTGCGTTTCGTGGTAATGGGAGAAAGCCCCCGACCACGAAATCCACGAAACAAAACCGAAATTTCGTGTCTTCATTTCGTGCGTTTCGTGGTGACGGCATAAACCCTGACCACGAAACGCACGAAATAAGACCGAAAATGCGGAAGCCGCACAGAACGTCAGAATGCCGGGTTCTTTAATATTTCCGCCAGCGCGGCCAGGCGGGCTACGTCGGTGGTGTTTTTTGAATCGCGGGCGCTCTTATCGGTTGACGCGGCCAGCTTTTTCAGGTCGCCGGCCTTTTTGCTCGATTCGGCCTTGGCGATCCCGTCGCGTAAGGCGGCGATGCGGTCGGCCGGTAGAGCGTTCGAGCGCTCGAGCTGGTCAACATACGCCTTGGCGACGACCAGATTCCGCGGCCACACGATCCGCTGCTGATTTTGGACGTTCAGTTCGGCGACATGGACGGTCTTTGCGGCGTCAAGTTCGTTCTGCGTTAGATGATCGGACGGCGTGAGCTCAAAAATATCGAGTCCGCGTGCGATCTCGGACGAATAGATCTTGCCGTTGTACCAATACGCCGACCACGATCCGCCAAGCACGAGCATATTCGGGTCGATCGGGCCGCGATCGAAATAGGCGATCTCGACCGGATGTGCCGCGTCTGTAAAATCCATCACCGAAATTCCGCCCTGATACCATGCCTGCACCTTAATATCGCGTCCGGGCACTGGAACAAGCGATCCGTTATGGGCGACACAGTTCTCGCTATCGGCCTGTGCGGCGGGCATTTTGTAATATCCGGCAAAGCTGAGCTTGCGGTCCTTTAGATTAAAGATCGCGTCGGCACCCCAAACGTTCGGGTCGTTCGCACGGCACCGGGCACCGAGCCCGCCGCCCCATTCGTCGGTATATACGACCTTTTTTCCGTCGTTCGAGAACGCGGCGGAGTGCCAGTAAGAATAATTCGGATCATTCACCGCATCGACCCGCTTCGGGTTGGCCGGATCGCTGATGTCAAGCAAAATTCCGTTACCCGAACACGCACCGGCGGCAAGCCCGATCTCGGAATAAACAGTAATGTCGTGGCACTGATCGGTCGGCGACGGCGTTCCTTTGCCGTGTGTCGCGGCGCTTTTAAGGCCGGCGATCTCGCCGCTGCGGGCGTCCATGAAAACGCGCGGGCTTGATACGATCTTGGCCGTCTGCGGCGCGGCGACAGGCACCTTTATCACGTCAATCCGGAAAAGCGACGTGTTCGGGTCCTTGTCCGGATCGCCGCCGGAACACCCGGCAAGCTCGGCGTCAGGCCGCACGAACGAAGTTCCCGAAACATAGATGTAAACATTTGCCTTGTCCTTTGGATCGACGACCAAAGTGTGCGTGTGCGAGCCGCGGCAGGTTTGCACGGCACCGACCTGTTTGGGATTGGCGATGTCGCTTATGTCAAAGATGCGTACTCCGCGAAAGCGTTCCTTGTTCGCGGCCAGCGGCTGGCCCGCCGCCGGTGCGGGAAACGCCTGCGTACCGCAATCAAGGCGTCCGTTCGGCATTTCGACGGACATGAACATCAAATTCTTATAAACCGATACATCGCCCTGGCCGCCGGGACAGATTATCGAGGTCAAAAGCTTTGCCTTGCCCGGGTCGGAGATGTCGAAGATGTTGACGCCGTAGAAATTTCCGAGGAAAAGATGGTTGCCCTGGAACGCAAGGTCCGAATTGCCGAACGCAAGCTGTGCAAGGACAAGCTGAAGCGGTTTGGGTACGTTCGTTGTGTCGCCGATGCCCATTGAGCCGAGCGCCGTTTTGACCTTAGGGTCGTTCACATCGTCAGAACCAAGCTGGAACGCGTCCGGTTTTTTGAGAAGCTGAAGATGTTTCATCCCCATCGCGGCCTCGCCGGCGTCATAAAGGCCGGGCGAAAGCTTTGCACGCGGGTCAGCGGCGTTCGAACCGGTCATCCCGGCCGGAAGCGGCGGAGCGGCCTCGGGGGCGAATGGATTGGCGGCCTGGGCAAACGCCGCGGCAGCAAAACAGGCGGCCAGCATAGCGCCGACAGCCACTGAAGAGAAGGCTTTATAAATTGATCTGATCATATTTTCCTCGTGTTACGATTTTTCACCCAGCATGTTCTCCATTATCCGGATCTCGGCCCGCTGGCCGCTGTCCACATCTGTCGCAAAATTAAAGAGCTCGGCGTCCTGTCCTGCTCCCGCCGTTTTGAAAAGTTCATCGACCATGACAAGGGCACCGCCGTGATGCTGGATCATGCCGGTCAGGAACAAACGGTCAAACTCGGCGCCTTTCGCCTGCTTTAACGCTTCCATTTGTTTGGGCGTGAGCATTCCCGGCATCATCATGTGATGCTGATGGGCGGACATATCCATGTCGGACATGTCCATATCCATCTTCATCGACGTCGGCTGGCCGCGATTTTCAAGCCAGCGTTTCATAAAATTCATCTCGTCAGACTGCGACTGGCTGATGCGCGCTCCCAAGAGCCGCAGAGGTTTGTTCTCGGTGCGTCCATTCATCAGCGCGACCATCTCAACCGCCTGGGCGTGGTGCATTATCATTCCCTGCATGAACTCGACATCCTTTTTTGACGTCGGCGGCAGCTTTGCGCGGGTCGATGCGGGAAGCGCTCTGCTAGGCTGGCCGGGCGCTCCGGGCTGGATTATCACATGCCCGGCCTTTGTGCCGTCGCTTTGGCCGAAGGCGATCAGTGAAAGCAGAAGTATCAGTCCAATTGCCGGCACCAGGCCCACGGCAGAGGGGGCGGAAAAGCGACGCGAGAGAATAGACGATCTGTTGAGCGGATCTAACATAACAAGTTCGGTGGTTTTAACGAAAAACATTATCACAAACGCGAGCCATGATGCACATCTGTGCGGCCTTTGTGTTACTGGTTTAAACACAAAGTTCACCAAGTTGAAAACTCAAAGGGCACAAAGGTAATTGCGTTTCATTTTCACCGATCCAAATGCCCACGGAGGCTCTCTTGGTTGACCTATCAGTGGATACGGAACAAATAACAAAAAGGTTCTAAAAAATAAGAACACTTGCAAACGGAATTCGGGTCAGATAATCGCTCAGGGTGAGCGAAAATAGGATTCCCAGCCACAATAGCGCGGCGCCGATGACCATCCACGTGAGGTGCGAGCTGTAGCGCGCGTGCATAAAGAACAGAATTATCAGCGAACCTTTTACCGCGGCAATAATAAGGGCGACAACAAGGTTCCATTCACCAAGATCGACCAGCGCGGCCAGGTATGTGAGGACGGTGAAAACCAAAAGGGAACCGCAGATGATGTAATAGGTTGTTTCGGATATAACTTTCATCGGTTACTTGTGCACGTCGATCAAATACAGAAGCGGGAACAGAAAGATCCAGATAATGTCCACAAAATGCCAGTACAACACGGCGTTCTCGACCGGCGTGTAGTAATCGGGGGAGAACCGCCGGCGATAGGCCAGGTACAGAATAATGCAAACCAGCACAATGCCGATCGTAAGATGGATCGCGTGGAGGCCTGTCATTGCGAAATACAGGAAAAAGAACACCTGTTTTCCTTTAGCATCGGGCACGGAATAATCGAATCTAAGCCCCGGGAATTCGGCGTTCAGATAGTGGTGGTAATATTCAATGCCTTTGAGCACCATAAAGGCCGTTCCGAACACAATTGCCGCGATCAAGCCGAACAACAACCGTTTTCGCTTTGCGGTTTGGGCACCGTAAACCGCGAGTGCCATTCCGAGGCTGCTGATGATAAGTATCCCTGTGTTGACGGTGCCGATCACCGTATCCAGATGCCGGCTTGCTTCGGCAAAGACCTCCGGATAGGTGTGCCGATAGACCGCATACGAGATGAACAGGCCGCCGAACAGGAGGAGTTCGGTCGTCAGAAATATCCACATCCCCAACTCGGCGGCCTCTCGCTGCTGGTCGAGGTCGCGATACTGCAATTCCGGAAATTGTTCGGCTTTCTGCATAGATCTTTATTCGTCATCGTCCACGGTCGGATAATTGTACGGCGGCTCGGTGACCACCGGTGTTATGTCGAAGTTGAACTCGGGCGGCGGCGAAGGCGTCGTCCATTCCAGCCCGGTCGCTCCCCACGGATTATTACCGGCCTTCGGGCCGAACTTCCACGCCCATATCATATAAATTAGCGGCAAAATATACCCGACACCGAGTATCGAGGCGCCGGCGGTCGATAGAACATTGAGGACCTGAAACTCCGGCGGATAGGCGTAGTAGCGACGCGGCATTCCCATGTAGCCAAGCACGAACTGCGGAAAGAATGTCAGATTAAAGCCGACAAAAACGATCAACGCCGCCAGTTTTGCCCAGCCTTCGGGATAAAGCCGGCCGGAGATCTTCGGGAACCAGTAATGCAGCCCACTGAAATATGCCATCACCATTCCGCCGACCATGATGTAGTGAAAATGGGCGATGATGAAGTAGGTGTCATGCACGTGGACGTTCACACCAAGCGATGCGATGAAAAGCCCCGTCATTCCGCCGATCGTAAAGAGGCCGATAAAGCCAAGCGAATAGAGCATCGGCGTGTCGTATGAGATCGAGCCTTTATAAAGTGTCGCCGTCCAGTTGAACACCTTGATCGCGGAGGGCACGGCTACGGCAAAACTAAGCACCGAGAACGCCATCGCCGCGTACATCGATTCGCCGGCGACGAACATATGATGCCCCCAGACCAAAAAGCTAAAGAATGCGATGCCAAAGGTTGAATAAGCGACGAAGTTGTATCCAAAGATAGGCCGCCGCGCGAAGGTAGGTATGACTTCGCTGACGACGCCCATGCCGGGCAGGATCATAATGTAAACCGCCGGATGGGAATAGAACCAGAACAGATGCTGAAACAATATAGGGTCGCCGCCAAGCGTCGGGTCAAAGATGCCTACACGAAAAACGCGCTCGACCGCGATCAAGGTCAGGGATATCGCCAGCACCGGAGTTCCAAGCACCTGGATCATGCTTGTCGCATAGATCGTCCAAACAAAAAGCGGAAGGCGGAACCACGTCAAACCGGGAGCCCGAAGTTTATGAATTGTGGTAATGAAATTCAGCCCGGTCAGGATCGACGAAAACCCGACGATAAAAACGCCTGTTATTCCCTTGATCACCTGTGTATTCGAGAATGCGGTCGATAACGGCGCATAAAAGGTCCAGCCTGTATCCAAACCACCGGTAGCGAGGCACCAAATGATAAATGCGGAGCCGAGAAGGTAGAGATACCAGCTCAACAGGTTAAGGCGCGGAAACGCGAGATCTTTCGCCCCGATCATCAGCGGAAGAATAAAATTACCGAGCACGGTCGGGACCGACGGGATCAGGAAAAAGAAGACCATTACCAGGCCGTGCAATGTGAAAAGTTTGTTGTATGTATCAGCCGTGACCAGGTCGCCCTGCGGCGTGAGCAATTCGAGGCGTATCAATATCGCAAAGAAGCCGCCGACAAAGAACATCAGCGTCAGCGAGATCATATAGAGCAGAGCGATCCGCTTATGATCGGTCGTCAAGAGCCACGAAGCTATCCCGTGGCGGGCGTTCAGATAATTGATCGGTTCGATCTCGGGCCGCTCCAATGTGATCTCGCTGTTCACAATATTTTCCTGCGGGTCAACCCGGATAGGCCGGGTTCGGTCTCTCCTTATTCTTGATCGGTGCTATTCGCGTTTGTCCGCGGCTGATTCCCAGCGTTTGCGTTGGTCTCGCTTTGCCTGATCGCATCGCCGACCGGCGACGGCTGCGGGCCGGCCGGATCAGAGACCGGCGGTATCTGCTCACGGCCCTCTTTTAGTGATCGAATGAATGAGATAAGCAGCATTATCTGCTCCTCATCCACCTGGCCCTTAAAGGTCGGCATTATCGGCTTGTACCCGGCCACGATCCTTGCCTCCGGATCGACGATCGATTGACGGATATAGTTATCGTCAGCAAGTAGGGTATCGCCGCCCTGCAAATTGACCTGCTTGCCGTAGAGACCGCCAAGGAAAGGCGCCCGCGCCGTCGAATCGCCGGTATGGCACGTGTTGCAGGAAAGCTGCCTGAATAGCTTTTGCCCTTCAGAAGCGGCCGAACCTTCCGATCCGCTGTTCAACCAGCGGGCGTATTCTTCAGGCTCCATCACAACGACATCGCCTTTCATCCCGGAATGCTGTGTTCCGCAATATTGCGAGCAGAACAGGTGAAAAGTTCCGGTTTCGGTTGCCTTGAACCATATCGTCCGGTAACGGCCGGGCACGACGTCCAGATGAATGCGAAATGCGGGAACGAAAAAGCTGTGGATCACGTCCTGCGATGCAATGGCCAGCTTTACAGGCCGGCCGAGAGGAACGTGGAGCGTATTGATCTCACGCTGGCCCTCGGGATGCTGGACCTTCCACATCCATTGCCGGCCGACCATATTGATCTCAATTGCATCCTCCGGCGGCGTCATGAGATTGAAATAAAGTTTTGCTCCCCAATAGAAGATGAATAGAAAGATGGCAAACGGGATCAATGTCCAGGCTAATTCGAGCGTCCTGTAAGAGCGTCCGCTCAGTGCCAGTTGATCGGGCGTTCGGCGGCGGTACTTAACCACAAAATAGAGGATGAATATTATGATCAGTGTCGCAACGGTCCCGCATAGGGCGACAAGAAAAAAGAAAAGCGAGTCCAGCTTTGCCGCCTCGCTCGAGGCAGTAGGCGGCAGGAGTTGGAAATCTAACAGCAAGAGCATGCCTGCGACTTTTATCATTTCGTTTCCTGGACCTGTTGGCCGGCCGGTTTCGTTTCAGCCCCGCCGCGTTCAGCGATCATCTTCATCGCCTGATCGATCGGGATATGGATGATGCCTTTGTCTTTATCCACCCAGCCGTAGGTGCGAAGTTTCTGTTCCTCCGTTCGGCGTAGTTGATCAATATCCGTTTCAGGAACTACCAGAAGCTGCGGCGCGGCCGATGCAGGCGTTTTGCGGTCGCGCACTTCGGTCTCGCGGCCGGAAGCGGCAAAATCCACCGAGAATATTCCATACAGAAAGGACAGGCCGAAATGCAAGGCGATCCCGCAGGCAACTATCGCGGCCAACAGCCAGCCTAAGGCATGAACGCTTACATCGCTGCGTTCAAAATCAGTATTTGCGTTGATCGTTTCGCTCATAGATCCACAAAAATAAAGCCAGCCAAAGACCGCCCACGCCCACGGTCGCGGCGAAGTCCATCCAATTGACGACTGACGGAGCGAACGCCGGTTTTATCAACCAGCAAATGTCCACAAACCGCATCAGGAGAAGAAAAAGCACGAGCAGCAGCAACGCTTTGCGGTTTTCCTTCAAATCGCGCGAAAGAAGAAGAAAGAACGGAACAAAAAAGTGAAATACAACGAGTGCGAGAGCGATGATGCCCCAGGCTCCGACGGTCCGCGGCAAGTACCACGTGATCTCTTCGCGTAGATTCCCGGACCAGATCAGCAGAAACTGCGAAAAGGCGCAGTAGGCCCAAAGCATCACGAAGGTCAGAAGCAGATTGCCAAGATCGCGAAATCGCTTCGGATCGATGCTCTCGGCAAACCGCGGCGATAGAAGAAGCACGGCGGCGATCGAGAAGGCAAAACCGGCCAGCATCTCGCCGGCGATGAAAACCGCCGCGTAGATGGTCGAGTACCAGTGCGGTTCGAGCGTCATGACCCAATCGATCATAGCCAGTGAAAGGATCACGGCCGTGACGAACATTCCGGCGCCGCTCAAATGTTCAAGCCGCCACTGATACCTCGGATCTTCGATCGTCTTCCATTTTGCGGCCCATGATGTGAGCAGCCATGCAAAAATGATCAATACCGCGAAATAAACTAGCTGCCGTGCGACAAAGAACGGAATGTTCAAATAGATATGCTTCGCCTGCAGGCGCGGATCGGCGGCAACAGCGGCCGGGTCGGCCCAGATGTATAAAAGAGGCAAACCGAGCAAGACCGGTGCAAAGAGAACCGCCAACAGCGGCAGCGTTAGGCTTGCGGCCTCAAGCGGCCTCTGCAGGATCTTTCCCCATCGGCCGCCGGTGACGTACTGCATCATTAAAACGCCGAGGCATCCGACCGTGAGGCCGGTCCAGAACACAAATGCCAAAAGGTAAGAACGAAAGAACTGAACGGGCATCGACACCAGGCCGGCCAGACATGCCAGCAATGCCACGATACCGACAACTATCGATACATTCCGCCAACGGCGCACGTCCGGAAGGTTGTATGAAGTTTCCGTTCTCATTTGTCGAGTTCGTTCCTCAGTTCAGGCGGCAGATCCGCCATCTCCGCATTTTGGCTTAACTGCAACGCTCTGATGTACGCGGCAATCGCCCAGCGGTCGCGCGGCTCCACCTGATTCGCATAGCTCGCCATTCCGCCAAAGCCATGCGTGATGACATCATAAAAATGTCCGATCGGCGCCTGCCGCAGGCGGTCGCTGTGATAAGTTGGCGGTGCCGAAAAACCGCGGCGGACGACCATGCCGTCGCCTTCACCCGTGCGGCCGTGACAGACGGCGCAGTAGATATTGAATCTCGCCTGTCCGCGTTCGAGTATTTCAAGCGTTACCGGAAATGGCGGCTTCGTCGCGTTTTGATCAAACGTTTGCTCAGGTGCGGCCCGTCCGTTCATCCGCGTAAACCCGCTCGGGACCGTTCCTTTAACGGGCTCGCGGGCCGACCGGCCGTCCGGGAAGACGGGGCTCGCTTCGAGCGGCTTCAGGCTTGGCTGATCCGCCATCTTCTGTGTACACGATGCAGCGAATAAGAGCGTAAGAAGAAGGACCTGCCCACGAAATACACGAAATACGCGAAAAGAAAGAGGTTCGCGCCAGAATGCATTTCGCGTCTTTTCGCGTGTTTTGCGGGCAGACATTTCTTTTGCGCCGTTCATCATGACTATGACTCAAAAACAGCTGCGACCTCGACCGGTTCCAGATCTTCCAGGAACTTTCGTGTTTCTAAAGGATCGAATTTTTCGTCAGTTGACTGCACACATAAGAAAAACCGGTCATTCGTTGCCGACCGAAATTGCGGCATCGTAAATACCGGATGAAAAAGCCGCGGCAGCCCATTCAGTATGAGCATTCCGAAGGCACCGAAAAGTGCTCCGCCCAAAACCGTTAACTCAAACGTGATAGGTATGAACGAGGGCCAGCTAAACAGCGGCCGTCCGCCAACGTTTATCGGATACGAAACTCCCGCCGCATACCATTGCATCAGGAATCCGGTAAGTCCGCCGAAGATCCCGCCGATCAGAACGATAACCGGGACCCAATTCTTTCGTCTCACATTCACAAATTCAGACAGCCCGTCGATCGGGAACGGAGTGTACGCCTGAATCTCGACAAAGCCCGCTTCCTGTGCACGGCGGGACGCATCAAGCAGTGTTTCGGCGTTCTCGAATTCCGCGATCAGGCCGTAAAGTTTTGTTCGCTGTTCTTCCATCAGCAATATCGAGATCTTTATCAGTCCGCTTCTTTAACATCCGCCGGGGCGATCGCCTTGCGCATCTCGGCCATCGAGATGGCGGGGAGCAGCCGTACGAACAGGAACATCAATGCGACGAATAGCCCGATCGTTCCCGCAAGCGTTGCGTAGTCCCACCAGGTCCCCGAATACATTCCCCACGCAGACGGCATATAATCGCGGTGCAGGCTTGTTACGACGATCACATACCGCTCGGTCCACATTCCTATATTGACCACAAGCGACAGGATGAAAAGCACCGGCACACTTGTTCGAAAGCGTTTGAACCACATCAATTGCGGTGCTACGACGTTGCCCAGGATGAGGATCCAGTACATTACCGAATAATTTCCGATCATCCGGTTGATCTCCATGTAGCGTTCGAAAATATTTCCGCTGTAGAACGCAAAGAACAATTCGAACAGATAGCTGTATGTGACGATCAAACCGGTCGCAAGCAGTATCTTTGCCATGTTGTCGAGATGCCGGAGGGTTATGAAATCCTGAAGGCCGAAAGCGGAACGGATCGGGATCGCCAGCGAAAGCACCATCGCAAAACCAGAAAAGATCGCACCGGCGACGAAATATGGCGGAAATATCGTTGAGTGCCAGCCGGGAACAATTGCCACCGCAAAATCAAAACTGACGACCGTATGCACAGATACGACCAGCGGCGTCGCGAGCCCCGCCAAAAGCAGATACAACTTTTCATAATGGTGCCAATGTTCGGCCGAGCCCCGCCATCCGAGTGATAGAACGCCAAAGCTGAACCACGCGAATTTGCCTTTTGCCTTGTCGCGCATTGTCGCGAGATCGGGTATCAGGCCGATATACCAAAAGACAAGCGAGACCGTGAAATAGGTCATCACCGCAAACACATCCCAAACGAGCGGGCTGCGAAACTGCGGCCACAGAAGCATTGTGTTCGGGTACGGCAGCAGCCAATAAAAATAGTACGGCCGCCCCATGTGAAGCAGCGGAAAAAGACCGGCACACGCAACAGCAAAGATGGTCATCGCTTCGGCAAAGCGGTTGATGGATGTGCGCCAATGCTGATTCATCAGCAGCAGGATCGCCGAGATCAGCGTGCCGGCGTGCCCAATGCCGATCCACCAGACAAAATTCGCGATCGCAAATCCCCAACCTACCGGAATGTTCACACCCCAGATCCCGATGCCGACAAATAGAAGTTTTCCGACCGCAAACAGCAGCAGCATCACGAACAGGAACGCCACGCCGAACCCAAGAAGCCACCGCAATGGCGACTTGGGCGAAAGAACAACAGACGCGATCTTGTCACCAACTTCGGCATAAGTGTGCTTGCCGATAATGACCGGTTGTTCTTGCGAAGAATTTTTTGGAACAGGCTGCATCAAAATGTTTGCCGCGGATCTTCGCTGATAAAACGGATATGAAATTTGTCGGCGTACGAGTGGAAATCATTCGTCCGATTGCCACCATTGAACTTGTAACTCTTCAGTTATTCATACATCCGCGCACATCCGCGTAAATCCGCGGCTAAAGTCTCATTCTTTCTCCATCATCTTCTCGTTTCGATCTCTCACCGTTGCCAGATAGGTTGTTCGCGGCCGCGTGTTCAGCTCGGCAAGGAGGCCGTAATTTGTCGCCTCGCGTTTTAGCCGCGTAACGCGCGAGTCTGGATCGTTGATGTCGCCGAAGACTATTGCTTCGGTAGGACACGCCTGCTGGCAAGCAGTGACGATCTCACCATCGCGGAGTTCACGGCCTTCGACCTCGGCCTTGATCTTTGCGTTCTGGATGCGTTGGACACAGTACGTGCATTTTTCCATTACGCCGCGGCTTCTGACCGTTACCTGCGGATTTCGCTGAAGCTGTACGAGCGGCGTTTCATAATCGGCAAAACCAAAGAAGTTGAATCGGCGTACTTTGTACGGACAGTTGTTCGAACAATAGCGGGTACCGACGCAGCGGTTGTAGGTCATCTCGTTCAGGCCTTCGCTGCTATGGGTTGTCGCTTCGACGGGGCAAACCAGTTCGCACGGCGCATTTTCGCAGTGCTGGCACATCACCGGCTGAAGCAGGGTCGCACCATTCTCGTAATAGTGGTCGATCCGGATCCAATGCATCTCTCGTGCCCGCATGACCTCCGTCTTGCCGACGACCGGGATATTGTTCTCCGCCTGGCAGGCCGCGACGCACGCGTTGCAGCCGATGCAACTCGCCGTATCTACGGCCATTCCCCAGGCGTGGCCGTTGTATTCCCAGCCCGGATACAGTGATATCTGCTTTTCAGGATCGTCTGCATCGCGTTTTGCGAAATTCTGATCCTGTTCGTATTCGGCAAGTGTTGCTATGCGAACAAGATCACGTCCTTCCATGTTCGTATGATTCTGCGTGCAGGCGAGTGAGAACCGCTCGGTCGTCTTTGCAACGTTTAAGCCCGCGGCCGACCACATCGCATTCGAGTTTCGCAAAGCGTAAGCGTTAAACCCCGTACCGTTCCCAAGCTGTCCCGCGCGGTCTCTGCCGTAACCGAGACTGACGGTAATCGAATTGTCCGCGTGGTCGGGCAAAATAAACGCAGGTGCGCGAAGCGTCACGCCATTGAGATTTAATTCGACAACATCGGCGATGACCTGTCCGTGCGAACCGCCGGTGTTAGCTATGTCATTTTCAATTCCAAGGCGTTCGGCAGTGGCGGGGCTCATCAGCGCGGCGTTGTCCCACGTCAGTTTCGTCAGTGGCTTTGGCATTTCCTGCAGCCAGCCGTTATTCGCAAACCGGCCGTCGTAAACGGACGGATCGGCGCGAAAGATGAGGACGAATGATCGCTGGTCGCCGGTTGGCCGCGAACCTGTCAGTTCGAACGGCCCGGCGCTTGCGCTCACATTTTTTGGCGAAAACGCCGTGTCCCGAATATATCCGTCACGTAATGCCTGTTTCCAGGATGCTTCGAATGAGTTCGCCCGGTCAGCGATATTGTCTTCGGCCGATGATGAATTCGCGTTTGCCGATCCGACATTGGCTTCTGTTCGTGGAACCGGCCCGGCCGGCACGGTTTTCTGAACCGTTCCGATGCCGTGCGTCCGCCAAAACCGCCGAACAACATCGTAACCCGCCGCTTGCGGCGAGTCGGAAAACATCGCGAGAAGTTCGTGCGGCGATCTGCCGTTAAAAAGCGGCTCTATCAACGGCTGAATGATCGAAGCGGTGCCGTCGAAGCTTCGGGCGTCGCTCCACATCTCAAGTTCGTGGGTCGCCGGAAGATGCCACTCGCAATGCGCGGACGTTTCGGCGTTGTACAAACTCAAATGGGCCGCCCATCCTGCTTTCCGCAGGCTCTCCGCAAAATGAAGATCGGCCGGAGCGTTGTAAACGGGATTCCCGCCCAAGACAAGAAGTGTTTCGACGCGTCCGGCGTCCAGATCATTCACTAATGCACTAAGGGATTCAGTTGAATCGACAGAATTCGCGGCGACGGTTTCTGTGTAGTAAACGGTTTGTCCTACATTGCCCAAAGCAGAATTTACCGCATGGGCAATTGCATGAACCGCCGGCGGCTGGCTTCGGCCGGCAATGACAAGGGAGGAACCCCGATGAGCGGCAAGATCTTCGATTATCGCGCTTCGCCGGGCATCGGGCGATGACATGCTGATGAGCTCCTGCGCAAACGATCCGATCTCGGCGGGAAGCATTGCAATGCAATGGTCCGCCGCGGCGCCGGTTATAGTGGGCGTCGTCTGGAGCACATACAAGCGGCTGAGGCCTGTTTCACCCTGGCGGATCCGACGGCGTTGGATAAAGTCTCGCGCATAGCGGACGCTTCCGGGGCGGCCAAGAAGAAAATCCGCATCAAGCGAAACGATCACGTCCGCCTTGTCGAACCGATAAACGGTCTCGACGTCCGTGCCAAACGCGCTTATGGCACCCTTTCGTTCATTGCTGCGATCGATCGGTTCAAATTGATGCCATACGGCACCGGGGAATGTCTTTTGAAGTTCACCGATCTGAAACGCAAGTGTCGGCGATGTGATGGTTTCCGTCAGCAAATGCAATCCGGCACCGCCATTCTGACGTTGAGCGGCAATGATCTTTCGAATGTCCGACGAAAAGGTTTCCCATGTTGAGATCTGTCCATTTCGCAATACGTCCTTTGAACGGTCCGGATCGTACAAGGACAAGACGGACGCCTGGGCGAAAACGTCGGTCGCGCCAAGGCTTGACGGATGCAGCGGATTGCCCTCGATCTTTGTCGGACGGCCTAAATGACTCTCTACAAGGATACCGAGCGCGTAGCCGCCAAGCGTCGTTACGGTCGAGTAAAACAGCGGCTCACCCGGAACAATATCGAGTGGTTCGCGTACGTAAGGCACAATTTCTTCGACCGGCGGGCTTACATTGCACGAGGTACCCGCCAACGCAAGCGATGCTCCCATCAAACGTAAAAATTCGCGACGATCGATCATTTTTCTACTTCCGACATTAGGCAGCCGGGCCAGTTGCTATCGCTGCCCCTTTGACCTATCTGTGGCAGGTCGAACAATTTGTCAATGTCTGCACGTCCTTTACGTGATACTGCTTCGCAAGCCTCGCTCCCTCCTCCGCCTGATCGGGCGGCGGCTCCCAGTTCATATTGAAAACCTCTTCGCGCGGACGAATGAACTCTTCCGGCTGGCGGTGGCAGGACAAGCACCATTCCATCGTCAGCGGAGCGAACTGATACGTCAGCTGCATTTTGTCCACCCGGCCATGGCACGTTGAACAGCCGACGCCTTTTGCAACGTGGATCGAGTGATCGAAGAAAACAAAATCCGGAAGGTTGTGCACACGCTTCCAGCGAAGCGGCTGCCCCGAACGGAAACTTTCGCGGACCGGTTCGAGCATTTCGCTTGTCGTCCAAAGCTGTGAATGACAATTCATACACGTCTCGGTCGGCGGTATCCCGGCGAAGGCGGACCTTTCGGCTGTCGTGTGGCAATACCTGCAATCGATGCCGTCGTCCGACACGTGATGCTTGTGCGAAAAAGGGACCGGCTGCGGCTCAACGATCCCGGCCCGAGTGACGAATGGAGACTTGAATACTTCAAACGCAACGACCCCGCCGATCGCTGTCGCCGCAACCGCCAGCAATATCACAAGACGAACTACTGTGTTCGCCGATGGTGTGAAATATCTGTGTTCGTGGCCGTTAGGCGGCATGCTGATGAATAGTTTCGCCTTTCGCCGTGCAGAGATATGTACATCCGGGTACAAAAGATACATATCAGTTCATTCACGATAGAAAGCGAAGGACAATTGCAGTCGGAAGAGACACTGGCTCGGTGTGAGCGATCGGGACCGTGCGCGAATTGGGCGCACGAGAAAGCTCTAAGTGAGGATGAAACTATGGCCGAAACAGCGGCGGATATCTTGATCGAAACGATCATAAAATGGGGCGTAGATACTGTCTTTGGAATACCTGGCGATGGGATAAACGGAATAATGGAGGCGTTGCGGGTCCGCCAGGACCGCATACGGTTCTTCCAGGTCAGACATGAAGAAGCCGCCGCGTTCATGGCATGCGCCTACGGCAAATATACGGGCAGGCTTGGCTGCTGCCTTGCTACCTCGGGGCCGGGCGGGATTCATCTTTTGAACGGATTGTACGACGCAAAAATGGACCAGTCGCCGGTCTTGGCGATAACCGGCCAGACGTTTTCGGACCTGAAAGGCAGCTTGTTTCAGCAGGAAGTCAATATGGTCCGCCTGTTCGACGACGTTTCGGTCTATAACGAAGAGGTCATTAATCCAAACCAGGTAGAGATGCTGGCAAACGAAGCATGCCGCCGTGCGCTCAATAACCGCGGCGTCGCGCACATTACCTTCCCGGTCGATTATCAGGAGGTTGAGCCATCAGGTGAAACGTCGATGCACAAGGTCGAAGGTTCGCCGGACGGCGCATGGAGGCTGCCGGTAAATACGCCGCCTGACGTGGACCTGCGGGATGCCGCCGCAATATTGAACGCGGCGGAGAAACCCGTGATCCTTGTCGGCCAAGGAGCAAAATTAGCCGGTGAAGAGGTGATAGAGATCGCCGACCGCATGGGTGCCCCTATCGTCAAAGCCTTGCTCGGCAAGGAAGTCGTTCCAGACGATCATCCGCTGACGACCGGCGGGCTCGGCCTGCTCGGCACCACACCGTCTCAAGAGGCGATGGAGAAGGCCGACACTATCCTGATCATTGGTTCGTCATTTCCGTATATGGAATATCTCCCTGACCACGAGAACGCTCGCGGCGTTCAGATCGACGATAAGGCCGATCGCATCGGCCTGCGCTTTCCGGTGGATGTAGGATTGGTCGGCGACGCGAAACCGACATTGGCGGCATTGCTGCCTTACATCGAAAAGAAAGAAGACCGGTCGTTCCTTGAAACGGCGCAGGACGGAATGAAGGACTGGTGGGAGCTGATGGAAGAACGGGCAATGAATGACGCCGTGCCGATCAAACCGCAGCGTGTTGCCTGGGAGCTTTCAAAGCTGGCCCCGGACAACGCCATAATCTCCGGCGATTCGGGGACAAATACTTCGTGGATAGCCCGCCATTTTGTAATGCGCGGCACACAGAAGTTCAGCTGCTCAGGCACGCTGGCGACAATGGCACCGGGCCTGCCGTACTCAATTGCCGCCCAGATCGCATTCCCGGACAGAAAGTCGATCGCCTTTGTCGGCGACGGTGCTTTCACAATGCTGATGGGCGAGTTTGCCACGGCGGTCAAATACAATTTGCCGATCACCGTCGTGATCATAAAGAACAATACGCTCGGACAGATCAAATGGGAACAGATCGTTTTCCTCGGTAATCCCGAATACGGCTGCGAGCTACAAGAGATCAATTTCGCAAAATATGCCGAAGCCTGCGGCGGGATGGGTTTGACGGTCGAGAAACCCGAGGATATTGCGCCGGCGCTTGAAAAGGCATTGTCGTCCAATAGACCAAGCGTGGTCGAAGTGTATGTTGATCCGTTCGAACCGCCGATGCCGCCAAAGGTCACGGTCAAACAGGCCAAACACTTTGCAGAGGCCTTGATAAAAGGGCAGCCCAACGGCGGAAAGATCGCACTCACGATCTTTCGGAACAAGTTAAACGAACTTATTTAAGACTATGGAAACGAATGGAAAGATCAACGCGGGAGATATCGCCAAAGGAGCAGCAGCGGGGCTGATAGGCGGCCTGGTCGCATCGTTCGTTATGAACGAATTCCAGTCGCTCTGGTCCGCGCTTTCAGGCAGTAAGGATCAGGGGTCTGGTCAAACAAAGCAAGAACCGTCAACCGTCAAAGCGGCCGCCGCGATCTCAGAAGAGGTTTTCGACCATCAACTGTCGGAGAGCGAAAAGGCCATTGCAGGTCCGGCGATGCATTACGCCATGGGCGGGACGTCAGGGGCGATCTACGGAGCGCTTTCCGAACTGGCACCGGCCGCTCGTGCCGGCGCCGGCCTTCCGTTCGGTACGGCGGTTTGGCTCGTCGCTGACGACGTCGTCGTTCCGGCATTGGGCCTTTCAAAGCCGGCAACCGAGTATCCGCTTTCCACCCACGCGTATGCACTCGCTTCGCATCTGGTTTACGGGGCGACTACCGAGGCGGTCCGCGGTGTTGTTCGGGGCGTACTCTAAGGGATCGGTGAATATATATGGCCAATGTACAAACAATGGCATTTCCACGGATGACTGCGCCTCCGCTTGCGCGCGTCCGGCAAAAGCTTTCCGATGAGCATATTGCGGATGTACGAAATGACGTATGCCGCAAACTTCTCGGGTCTGAATACCTTGACGGCCTTAGAACCGGCGCATCGATCGCGATCACCGCCGGAAGCCGCGGGATAGGAAGCTTTATCGATCTGCTCGGCGGCACCATCGACGCCGCTCGTGCAAAAGGATGTGAACCCTTTCTCTTCCCGGCAATGGGCAGTCATGGCGGTGCAACAGAAAAAGGGCAGGCAGAAGTGCTGCATCGGCTTGGGGTCGATGAGAATGAGCTTGGCGCCGAGATCCGGGCGACGATGAAAACGCACGCTCTCGGCACCGTAAATACCGGGGCGATAGCTCACCTTGACGACCTGGCGGCGGCGGCCGATGGCATTATCGTCCTCGGCCGCACAAAGACTCACCCTGAAAATCGGGAAGGCATCGCTTCAGGCCTGTTAAAGATGGTAACAGTTGGCCTAGGCAAGCAGGCGGGAGCTCAGGAGGCGCACACGCACGGCCTGTGGGACTCCGTCCGGGCGGTCCCTGAACTGACAATGACGAAAGCGAAGATACTTTGCGGCGTCGCCGTTGTCGAGAACGCCTATCACCAGCCGGCCGTGATCGAAGTGGTCGCACCGCAATACGGCGCATTCAAGGATGCGGATGAAAGACTTCTTAAGATCGCGAAGCCTTTATTCGCCGATCTTCCGTTTCAACAGCTCGACCTGCTGATCGTTGACGAGCTTGGCAAAGATATCTCAGGGACAGGCATGGACCTGAATGTGATCGGGAATTGGCGGATGAACGGCGGGCCTCATGATCCTGACTTTCGCCGGATCGTCGTGCTGTCGCTCACGCATGGGAGCCTTGGCAACGGCCTCGGCATCGGCATGGCGGATTTTACCACGCAAAGATTTGTTGACCAGTTCGACTGGAACACGACCTACGTAAATCTATTTACAGCGACCGAACCCGGAGCGATGAACTCGCGTGAAGGGCAGCTCCCGCTTGGCCTGCCGTCGGACCGTGAAGCGATAGAGGCGGCGCTCTTCTCATCCCTTGCGTCATCCGAAACGCCGAGAGTTTGCAGAATTAGGAATACATCGCATCTCGGCGAGTTCTGGATCTCGCCCGCACTTATCGAAGAGTTGGAAAGCAGGGACAACTTTCAGATCGAAACTGAGGCGTCCACGCTCAAGTATGACAAAGACGGAAACCTATTTTGAGAGGACGGGAGGCTCGAATCGGTCCAACAGGAAGGACGGATAGAATGGCAGACAACGAATTGGTTCAGATCGGGACCCGGACCCCGCCAACCCGCTTTGAGAACCGGCTGCAAACAGGGACGCCCGGTGCGATGAAGATCGACGTCAATGCTCTGACGACGAACTTGCGGAACTCGATCAAAGGCGAAGTCAGATTTTCCGAGGCTGACCGCGGGATGTACGCGTCCGATGCCTCGAACTACCGGATGATCCCGCTGGGTGTGGTCCTGCCGAAAGATCCTATTGACGTAGAGGCCGCCGTTGCGGCGTGCAGGGCATCTGGTGCTCCGATCCATGCCCGCGGCGGCGGCACCGGCATTCCGGGCCAGACGGTGAACAGCGGGGTCGTGTTCGATTTTTCCAAGTATATGAACCGCGTCGTCGAACTCGATGCGGAACGGAAACGGGCCCGTGTGCAGCCTGGGACCGTACTCGACACACTGCGCGATGCCGCCGAGAAACACCACCTTACATTCGGCCCCGACCCGGCGACGCACAGTCGCTGCACGCTTGGCGGAATGATCGGCAATAACTCATGCGGAGTCCATTCAGTGATGGCCGGCGAGACGGCGGAAAACGTTGAGCAATTGAATATTCTGCTCTACGACGGCACGCGAATGACCGTCGGGGAAACAAGCGATGAGGCATATCGGCGGATCATCAGTGCCGGCGGCAGGCAGGCAGAGATCTATGAAAGGCTGCGGGCGCTTCGGGACCGGTATGCTGACGGAATTAGACGCAGCTTCCCAAAGATCCGCCGACGCGTTTCAGGTTACAATCTGCCCGCTCTTTTGCCGGAGAATAATTTTAATGTGGCCCGTGCATTGGTAGGTTCAGAATCGACTTGCATCCTTGTTCTCGAAGCGACAGTAAAGCTTGTACCGAGCCCGCCGGTCCGTTCGCTGCTTGTGATCGGATATTCGGATATATTTCATGCCGCAGACAACGTCCTTGTGCCTATGCCTTTCGGGCCCATTGCACTCGAGGCCCTTGACGATACATTCATCACTGATATGAAGAAAAAAGGCATGCACCCGCAGCATCTCAACATGATGCCGGACGGAAAGGCATGGCTGCTGGTCGAGTTCGGCGGGGACACAAAACAGGAAGCGGATGCCAATGCCCAAAAACTCATAGATCATCTGAAGCAAAACGGGCAGCATCCATACAAGTTATTCGACGACCCGGCCCAGGAAAAGCTTATCTGGTATCTCCGCGAAGAAGGCCTCGGGGCGACGGCAAAGATACCGGGCGAGCCTGATAATCACGAAGGATGGGAAGATTCATCCGTGCCGCCGGAAAATCTCGGCAAATATCTGCGGGATCTGCAGGCGCTTCTGGACAGATATGGCTACTACGGCGCTCTTTACGGACATTTTGGCGAGGGCTGTGTTCACACGCGTCTAAATTTCGATCTTGAAACCGCCGAAGGCATTGGCCAATTCAGATCATTCCTCGAAGAAGCCTCTGACCTTGTGGTCGGGTATGGCGGATCGCTTTCGGGCGAACACGGGGACGGACAGGCCCGCGGCGAACTCTTGCCGCGGATGTTCGATGACGAAATGCTTGAGGCCTTCCGCGAGTTCAAGTCCATCTGGGACCCGGATTGGAAAATGAACCCCGGAAAATTGATCGATCCGTATGGAGTGGATGAGAACCTTCGCCTCGGGACCGCATACAACCCGGAAAGGCCCGAGACGCATTTTAGTTTTCATACCGATAATTTCAATTTTGCCCAGGCTGCCGAACGCTGTGTGGGTGCGGGCGTGTGCCGTCGGCATGGCGGCGGCGTGATGTGCCCGAGCTATATGGTCACGTTCGAGGAGAAGCATTCGACACGCGGCCGGGCACGGCTGCTTGGCGAAATGACGCGCGGCGAAACGATCAGGGACGGTTGGAAGAGCGAGGAGGTAAAGGAAGCACTTGACCTTTGTCTGGCCTGCAAAGGATGCAAGGGCGAATGCCCCGTGCAGGTCGATATGGCGACGTATAAGTCCGAGTTCCTTTCGCATTACTACGAACACAAAATGCGGCCGCGGTCAGCATTCACAATGGGCCGCATTCACCGCTGGGCGCGATTGGCATCGATCGCTCCGTCCATAGCTAATTTTTTTGCCCAGGCGCCGGTATTCAACCGGATAGCGCGCTTTGCGGCGGATGTGCATCCGAACCGGCAGATACCGAAGTTTGCTCCGGAATCGTTCAAAAAGTGGTTTGAGAAAAGGAACCGGACTGAAACCCGTCAGGGCTCGCGGCCGGCGGGCCCGAGATCGGTCATCCTTTGGGCAGATACGTTCAATAACTATTTTCATCCGCGCGTCGCCCAGGCCGCAACCGAAGTATTGGAAGCCGCGGGTTTTGAAGTAATGGTGCCGAAACAGAACCTGTGCTGCGGCCGGCCGCTTTATGACTGGGGAATGCTGGATGACGCTAAGGCGCTGCTAAGCGAGATATTGAACACGCTCGCTTTGGAAATTGAAGCCGGCACTCCGATCGTTGTCCTTGAACCAAGCTGCGCATCAGTTTTTAAGGAAGAGCTGGTCAACTTATTCCCAAACGATGAAAATGCCAAGCGCCTTGCGGCTCAGGTATATCTTCTCAGCGGCTTCCTCGAACATCGGGCGGCGGATTTCACTCCGCCGAAGTTGGCGAAGAAAGCCCTTGTACAAGGCCATTGTCACCAAAGCTCGATCTTCAAAATGGACGATATGGAAAGCGTCCTAAAAAAGATGGGCCTCGACTATCAGATGCCGGAAAGCGGCTGCTGCGGCATGGCGGGAGCGTTCGGTTTTGAACGTTCACATTACGACATATCTATGAAATGCGGCGAACGCGTTTTGTTACCGGCAGTCCGCTCGCTCGAACACGATGCGCTGATAATTGCGGACGGATTCAGCTGTCATGAACAGATAGTCCAATCGGCCGGGCGAGAGGTCTTTCATCTCGCTGAAGTGATGCAGATGGCATTGCATGGATCCGATGAGATCACAAAGGAGTTAACAACAATGGCAAAAACTACGTGGGAACCAAACACCAAACACGGCGAATTGAGCACAAAGCAAAAGAACGATCTGCCTGAGAGCGTCTTCGCGTTTCCGAAGCAGCGGAAAGAGCCGCTCACAGATGCGGAACACGTCCAGAACGCATTGGCCCGCTTTGATCAGGTCAAGGATGTATCTGACGCCGACCGCGACATCGCTTTCGCGAACATCAAGAAAGCGGCGAAACATTACGACGTCGAAATTGCCGAAGACGACTGGCATCAGCTTGGCAAAAAGCCGCATACAAAGAATGCGGCGCATTAGGGCAAGGGGAACATGAGATCACAACTACTTGGGCAAACACCGGCGAATATCTACGTACTTGTCTTTGAGACGGGCGATTCGGTCATCGATGGCCTGCTTGCGTTTGCAAAGAAACAGGATATCAGAAGCGGATTCTTCTACGGAGTCGGTGCATGTCACCACGTGACGCTCGGCTTCTTTGACCATAAGCGAAAGGAATACCTCCGTACGCCGGTCGAAGAACAGGTCGAAGTAATGTCGCTGGCTGGCAACATCACGCTGTTCGAAGACGCTCCGAAGATCCATGCGCATATTGTGATCGGTAAGCAGGACTCGACCGCGCATGGCGGCCATCTTATTGAAGCGATCGTGAGCCCTACGCTTGAGGTGTTCTTTTCGACTTCGCCTGAAGTGCTGCACCGCACGCGTGACGCCGAAACGAACTTGCCATTGATAGAACTGGGCGAATGAACGACGAGGCCAACTTTCCTCCGGACTGGGACTACAACCCTTCGGGGTGGTCGCAGCGGCTGCCGATCGTTGGCGTGGCGATCGTCGGATTTTTGATAGCTCTTTATCTTGCTCTTTACCAATGGCGGGTGATAGGCGACGTATGGGAACCGTTTTTTGGAAATGGCAGCCGCGTGATCTTGAACTCGGGGCTCTCGCGAATATTGCCGGTGCCGGATGCGGCCCTCGGTGCCGCGGGCTACTTGGCCGATGCTATCTCCGGCGTGATCGGCGGCCGCGGCCGCTGGCGAACAATGCCGTGGATCGTCATCGTGTTCGGCCTAATGGTCGGGCCGCTCGGCCTGGTCAGCATCATTCTCGTTATCCTGCAGCCGACGGTCTTTGGAGCATGGTGCACGCTTTGTCTCGCGTCCGCGGTGATCTCGCTCGGAATGATCTATCCGGCGATGGACGAAGTTGTTGCGAGCTTTCAATTTCTGAGACGGGTAAAGCGCGAAGGAAGATCTGTTTGGCCAGCCTTCTGGCGAGGAGCTGACGCCGAGAACTAACAAATAATTCAGGCCGCTTTGTATGGAACGGGACGAGGAAAGAATTGAAAGAAACCGCATGACGATCAAGGAGGAAAACCTTGACGCATTGGTATGCACTCTGCCGATGAACGTCCTGCTCCTTTCCGGATACTGGCCGGTCATCGGCACGTCAGCCGCTATATTCACGCGCGACGGAAAGATAACTTTGCTTGTGCCGGAAGATGAGCAAAGCCTCGCGGAACTCGGCTTTGCAGATGAGGTATTCACCTTTAGCACCGGCGGGCTGGATGAAATGAAGGAGTTGTACGTATCCATTTCGACGCCTCTGTCGCAGATAGCCGGCAGATCGAAGATCGCCGGGCGGGTGGGCTATGAGAGCGGCCCTGCCAGTGTACCTGTCTCATACGCTTCGATGAATGTATATGGGGCCGCGATGCCGGAGCTGCTCGAAACGGCATTCCCGAATTCGGTGCTTGTTCCCGCGGGTGCCGTTCTAACGCGGCTTCGTTCAACGCTGACGCAACAGGAGATCGTCCGCGTCACGACCGCCTGCGATATCGCCGCCGCGGCCTTCACAACCGAAGCCTCAAAGATAAGGCCAGGCCAGGCGGAGGCCGAGATCGCGAGCGCATTCCGGCGGCACCTCAGCGGCCTCGCGACGAAACGGGACGGACCTGATAGGGCGGATGGATTTATCTATTGCATGTCAGGTGAAAATTCTTACGAGGCCTTTGCGGCATTTCAGCGAACGGGTCGGAGGCGTGTGCTGAACGGCGATCTGGTGCTGGTGCATTGCAATTCGTACCTCAACGGATTCTGGACGGACATCACACGCACGTTTTGTATCGGTGAGTACTGGTATACACGATATTCCGACCGTCGTGAACACGATATTGGTCGGAATTTTTGTATACTCTTGGGAATTTTGGCATCCTTTTTCTTCCTATTCCAGCCGTGAGAGGGTTGGAGGGGAAAGCCAGAGTGATTCGGTTCGTTTGGTGTTTCCGATCGTCATCGACTCCTTGTCAAAACACTTCCAGCCGCGGGTTTCGAACAGATCCGCATATATTTTCGACGGATAACCACTCACGATAACCGATCCTTTTAATTCATAAATGACCTCGGCGAATTGTCGGTGGTCGCCGTTGCTCATTTCGTGCGAGTAGCATTTTTTCACTGTTCGCGTCGAAAGTACGTAGGGCGGATCGAGGTAGAAAAGCGTGTTGGGAGCGTCGAGTTCCTGCATTAACTGGAATGCGTCGCGGCTTTCAATTTGTACGGTCAGGAAGCGGGCCGAGGCCTCAAAGAGGTTTTCGGGTTTAATATCTTTAACGACTGATCGTCTGCCGTTGGTGTGGCGGCGGAAGTTTCCTTTGCAGGGTGACATACTTCCCTGGTAACTCATCCAGAGACGGCAGAATAGACGGCGAGCTCGTTCAAGCGGTTCAGTGGATGGGTCAAGGCAGGCAACGAATTCATCACGCTCCCATGGGGTGAGTTTTATTTTCTCGACCAACTCCGCTGGCCGATCGCGGAGTATGCGAAAGAAATTAACTAGATCGCCGTTGAGGTCGTTATATGTTTCAAGCCGAGACGGTTCCTTTACAAGAAGGACGTTTGCGGCACCGCCGAAAGGTTCAACGTAGTGGCGGTGGGCCGGGAAGTGTTCGATGATCCAGTTAGCCAAACGGAATTTACTCCCGTAATACTTCAAGACAGGGTGTTTTACAGACATTTTATTTATTACTGCTTGAGAGACGACTGGACTGCGATTTGCACCTTACCAAGTTTTCAAAGATCAAAACAATCGTCCGGATGAGAGTATATTGCTCTCACGCGTGAGATTACCGCCGCCGACAGTATTCCCTATATTTCTGGGGATGATAACACCCAGAGTACGTCGGATGGCCGCGAAACGCGGGATCGTGAATGCCTACCAACTTCAAAAGATCATGGATATCCCGATCGGCCACGCGTACCGGCTTTGGGACGAGGATTAGAAGCAGATCAAACTATCCACGCTTGACCGATTGTGCAAGGCTCTTAGTTGCCGTCCGGGCGATTTGCTCGAATTCTCGCATGATGCAGTCGAAGAATGATCTATTTTGGTCGGGGTCCTTAAGGTATTTCGCTATGTTCGGAACAGAAATCGACATCCGGTGTCTCACCTTTCGTAGAATGCCGCGAACAAATCGGACGATCGCAGGTTCTTATAGGTTTCCCGTCATTCGAGCGGTTTAACACAAAATCACACAAGCGATTACCGACCCCTTTGCATTGCCAGCATTTCTGGCGGCGATGACCGCTTGAGCAAACGACGGCGACCATCTCATCATCGAATTCTATTAAGGTACAACGCATTTTCCCACCTCCGGCCAGGTGACGGTTCCATTAAGTTGATATTTAGGCATTGGTTGCGGCCTCCTTATTTTGCGTCAGGTTGTAGAAGACCATGAGGAAAACGGTTTCGGCACCTGATGGTCCCCACGGAGAGATATCGAACCGCAAGTTGGATTTATTGAGCGGCATTTGCCAGTCCGCGTGGGTAGGGTGCATAAGCGCCGGCGACGCCGCCTCGTGATAGATCATTTCGTGGTCGAAAAGCTCGATCAGCTTCTGCTGTACGTCGGTAAGGCTGATGTTGAATTTTTGGAGGATCATGCTTTGGAGCTGATCTTCGGCTTCGCGGTAGAACGCGAACTGGGGAAGATGTTTGAGCGGCCGCGGCAGATCGGAGAGATAAGCTTCGGATGCATCGTGTAGTAGTGCTGCTAGCCGCATGTGTCGCGAGTTGAAAAACTTCTGCGACAGGATCACGCAGTGCTGTGCGACAGAATAGAACTGTTTCGTATGGCCGTTATAGCGGCAGAGCATCGCCAAGCTGTGAGCTATGTCCTCAATGCAGATCTGATCAGGGTCGGGTTCGAGCGGGTAGAATTTCTTACCGGTGTAGGTTTGTATCCAGTCGGTTTTTTTTGTTTCAGTCTGCTGTTTATTTAGTTTGGTATTTACACGGATCATTTATTCGAACTCCTTTTTTATTTGAGATTTGAGATTTGAGACGGCTTAATGCTTCTGCTTCGGGGACTTCGATAATGCCGGGTTCGTCTGCGAAATGATGGGCGACGACGGACGGGACGGCTGTGACGTATTGTGTGGACAGAGTCCGCTGAAGCGTGAACGTGATCGTGGTTTGCCCGGTAACGACCGGTATCGTTACTTGAAGAGTTACCTTGTAAAGATGTAATTTTGGAAAGCGAGCCGGGTCGGCCATGAAATAGCGGTAGCCCTCTGAGCGGAGCCAGTCTCTACAGAATTTCGTGGTGGCACGGGACAGTTTGGCTTTTTGTGTTTTGGTGAGTTTTGTATTTACGTGAATCATTATTACCACTCCTTTTTTTTATTTCAGATTTGAGATTTGATATTTCAGAGAGATTCAGCTTCGGCCTCCTGCTACGCTTTTTAGTTTTCGGGTTTCGGGTTCGGTGTCTTTTTCGAGGAAGCGGGCGAGGACGCGGGGTTCGCCTTTTTTGTAGGCTTCGATCAGGCCGCGGTTGGCGAGGTTGCCGATCGCGAGCGGGGAGCCGGATTGTGCGGCGATGATGCGGACGGCGGCGGGTTCGAAAAGAGCGTCGGCGTCGCCGCCGGCAAGGCGGACTCGGTGTGCGATGTAATCGGCGGCGTATTTGGCCATTGACGGCATGTTGAGGACCTGGACGCGTTCGGCGATCTCGCGGAATTCGATATTTTCGAGTTTCTCGGCCTTGAACCGCGGCTGGCCGAAACAGATAACCGAAAGGAACCGCTCGTAACCGCCGGTGCCCATTTCGAGAAAGTTTTTGAGCGCGGTTAGCGTATTGTTCGAAAGGCGGTGGACCTCGTCGATGAATAGCGAAATGCGCTGGCCGTTGTCGGTCAGGTTCTGGAGATGGCGTTCAAGCTGGACCTGTGCGAGCGGGAGACGGATGCGGCCTTTCTGGCCGAAATATTCGAGCATAAAATGGACGATGCCGGCGGCATTTAGCTTTCCCATTTCGACGAATTTTGGAAAGATCAGATGCGTCTTACCCTCGGTGCGAAGCCGGTCGGCGATACGTGCCTTGAGCGTTGATTTACCGCACCCGATATCACCGAGGACGCAGATGAAGTCTTGGTGTTTGACGGCCATTTCGACGATGCGGACGATGCGGTCGAGTTCCTTTGTTGTGAGTACCTCGGCGGCATTTCGGGGGTCGGTTGCGGCCGCGAACGGGTCGCGGTCGAGATTGAAAAACTCGATCATTTCAGGGTCGAGCTTTGAGCGTTCGGTCATCATAGGTTCATAGGCCTCCTCAAAAATTTGTTCCAGGACACGGTTGATCTCGTGGACAGGTTTGCCGCGGTCCTCTAAAAAGCGTTGGCAGTATCGGATGACGTGCGGGCCGATCTTCTTCCACTGTGTCGGGCTGATGCCGTCGCCGAAATTCGGTTTGGTGAGCCGGTGGATAGTGGACGTACTGATCAGCCCGGACGGGTGGCAATAATGCTCGAACTCGCGGACGGATGTCGCGTTGTCGGCGAGAAATTGTTTGAATGCGTCATGGTTCATAGGTCTTTCCGCCGCGCTGATCGAAACTGTTTAAATTCTTCAATGATCTGCCGCCAATTGTCCTTTTCGTCTTGAGAGGTTCCGACAATATCGCGAGTGATCCACTGAAATACGAAAGCATCCGACTCGGCCGCTTCGGCGGCTTCGAGGATCCCAAGAGCGTGTTCACGGGCTTCTCGCAGCCCCAGTTGAGCCGAGAGATCACCCCAATCAATCTGAACCAAGGGCTCAAAAGTTCGACCTGAAACAATGGATGTGACCGAGATCATCCCCTCAGCTTCCTTTCGATTTGCTATTCCCATTACATTTATCCTTCGAGCTGTGCGATCAGCTCTTCGATGTCGTCCTCGTGCCAGAAACCTTTGATCGACCGGGCGAGTTGAAGCACGTCATGCTCGTCGATCAGTGATTCGAAAAGTTCAACGTTTTCCTCGGCGGTCAGAAGGCCGCGAATTTCATTTATGCGTTCCAGATTTTTGCTCATGAATTACTCCTTTTAGCTAACGGCCGCGAGCCGTTGATCGGCTGCGGGTTTTGGGTTGTTAAAGGCCGTTTCGAGATCGGCCTCGGTGATGAAGGTTTCGCCGGCGAAGATCTCGACGAGACGGGATTTGATCTCGGTTAGCTCGGCGCATGGTTCGGACGGTGCACGGCCGTCGCGTTGGAGAAGTTCGAGGGCGTCGAAGAGGTCGATGCTCCGATCGAGGAGGCCGGCCGCTGCGGCTCCCGGTTCTGACAGGAAATGGGTCAATTCGTTCAGGCGGTCGGTGTCGCCGGTTTCGATTCGCCGCGGAAAATCGAGTATTTTTTCGCCGCGTTCGGCTTCGGCGATTTCGGTGTCGAGGCCGGGGACGATAAGAGGCACACTCCCCGCGGCCCGTGTTTCCGCCTTCAGGGCCGCGACGCGTTCCTTCTGTGAGGCCTTGAGAGCCTTTCTCGTCGTTTTGCCGCGTGTTTCGGGAAGAGATTTTTGCACGCCGACGGTGTCAGCTACGGCGACGACCTTTTGAATTGTGTATTGATCGCCGGCCGGCGTGACGCAGGCAAAGAAATCGTCGTCATCGACCCAGTAAACCTCGATCTTTTGGCGGGCGACGGCGAGTTCCTGAAACGGAAATTCAGCTTTACGTGAAAGCTGATAGCGAACGCCGTCAACGCTGATGGTGATATCCGGATGGATGCGGAGCAGGAGGTCGCGAGCCTTGAAAGCGGCGTCGAATTGATCAGGGTCGATCTTTCGAAAGGGATTGGTTGTCGCGCGGAAAGCGACGTTTGGGGCGATGCCGGTTGAGCGGTGCGTTCGGCTGTTGTCACGCTGGCAGATCAGATCAGCAAGCGTATTGAGTTTTTCGATCGTGGGTGCGTTGCCGAATTCGACCTTTATGCCGATCAGCTTTTCGTACTCTTCGATAGATTGATGCATGCGCTCGACCTTGCCGGTGGCCTGAGGACGGCCGGGCTCGTGCTGGAGCATTCGGAAGCCGCCAGAATCGGCAAATGCCTGGTTAAGGAAGTCGGCTCCGCGCCGTGTCCGCTTGTTGACGATAATGCTGTCGTTGTCGGTGTAAAGGATGAACGGGAGACCGAGAGTGCCAAACGCCTCTCTTAGAAAATCAACGACATGGACGGTATTCGCTTTCTGACAAGCGACGAACCGGATGAACTTCTTTCGGCTCTTGTCGTCGATCAGCGAAAATTTCCAAACGGGAACGCGGTCCATGCGGCGGTTGGGGTGATTTTTTGAAACATCGAGAACACCGGCCTTGAAAACGCGGCGGGTTTTAATGTCCATCCAGCGTTCCTTGACGCCGGAAATATCGAATTGGTAAACCTGGCCGGGAAACTCGGCCTCGAATGGTCGGTATGTCATACGCTGTGTTTGTGTCTGAACGCGGCTGATGCCGTGTTGGCGCAGATAGCGGCGGACGGTGCCGAGGCTGATCGCCGGAAGGTCGCCGAATAAGTGAGGGTTGGTCTGGACGGTCATCGCCGCAAGCTCGGGCGAGACGCCCTGATTGGAGACGAATTCGGCGATGCCGCGAGTGGCGGAATTGCCCAATAGATCGACCTTTCGTTTTCCGGCGTCGGAGCGTTTTTTACGTCCAGGGCGAGCGGCCCTGGAAGCGGCGTAGATCCGCTCTTTATGAACACCGTAAAAGGATGCCAGTGCCGCTACTTCGGCGGCGAGGCGAGGGCCTTTAAGCCCGGCGAGTCCGCGGGAGATATCTTGTCGATCGGTGTCGGATAATTTATACTTAGGCATAGAAAGCGATCGTTTTCTCAAGTCCTCTGAGAGAGGGGGATGATCGAGGCTGCGTGGCCGAACGTGGACACGCAGCCTCTTCTTGTTTTAGGCCGCGGCCCGCCGGATCTCCGGTTCGGCCGTCAAGCTTTTCAGATAGGCGACCCAATCCGCCAACTCAGGCTCGGACAAAAGGCTGCTGCTGCTTGTTTTGAACCTCCTGCTCAAAAGCCGATACCAGAGCGTTTTATCGTCGCCATAGATCAGGCCGCTCTCGGTGCCGAGTGCGTGGGCCTGAGCGATGAGGTTTGAGCGGTTAGACCGTTGCGGGGAACCGGCGACAAACTGAAGTTTGTCGGACTGTTTGAAATGGAGTTTAAGCAGGTCGATGCCGCGGATGCGCAACGCGCTTCGAAGGGCACGCGAGCTGGCGAGCCAGACGATCTGCTGGTCGCTCTGCTTTTCGCCGTCGATCGTTTCGTTGACGTTGGCAACGCCGACGGCACTTGCACCGGTCGTATCGGGCCATTGAAGGCTGACGGAATATGCCACGCTGTCGGGGCTGACCGGCGGGACAGGCTCGATATTTACGTGGCTCGGTTTGTAAAGGCGGTTGAGCATAACGCACTGCGTTTCGTAGCCAAGCAGCGGTTTAACATCGGCCGAGAAAAATACGATATCATCGGGTTCGGTGCCGTAGGTCGAGCTGATCTCGGCGACCAGGTTGGCCTGTTCTTTGTTTAAAGGTCGCTTTGGTTTTTTGTCGTTCATGGTTCTCCTTAACTTAGTCATTTAACAGATCGGCGATATGGTCGCCGTCAGTTTCTAAAAGCTCGATCGAATCGACGCCGATCTTTGAACTAAGCAGCGTGTTGATGCGATTGAACTGTGAAGCGAGCAGCAGCAATTGCCCGTCGGCGTATTGCAGAAGTTCGGCCTCGGTAGCCTGTTCAAGCTCGGCCGCGAGAGCGGCCAGGCCGCCAATGGCGACAGTGTGAACCTGGTCGAAGGTTGAGACGGTGCGGCCGGATGCGGGATCGTCCTCAATCTTAAGAAGTCTTTCCTTGAGACGGCGAAAGTCGTCTTTTCCTTTTTCGAGCTTTTTGGTCTTGTCGGCGTTTGATTTGGCGAGAGCGGAAACGAGCTCGATGAAGCGAGTTGTCTCGCCATGTCCGACATGCACGTCGCCGCTATCGGTGTGTACATAAATGCCTTCGGCGGAAATTTCGACCTGGCCGGCGGCGAGGAGTTTTCGTTTATGGAGCGGTATGCCGGAGATCGAAAAGAGATCGAATAGCTCGTCGCCCTCAGTTTCAAGTAGCTTTTTCCTGTTATAGAACTCATGCTTGGTCATCACCGAAACGTCAGAGTCCGCGAGATAATCGACGAACTGCTGATAGCCGAGTGCACGATATGCCTTGCATTCTTCGATCAGGATCAATGTTCGAACGACTTCGGCGGTGAGGTTGTTTGCGATGCGGTCGGTAGCCTGGATTCGGCCGAGCAAGAGTAGGGCTTTTTCCTTGTCCATTACCGGATTTTCTTCAACAGTTCGTTTTGGTGCTGCCATAATTTTCTTTCTTAAAAATTCCGCTAAGCGGAATTTCAGTTTTCAATAAAATCAATAACTTACGGTCAAAAAGGTGCGAAAAAATTCCGTTATGGCGGAATTTTTTTACCATCCGCGTTGCTCCTTGAGGAGCTGGCGGAGGATGGCGATCAGATCTTTCCGAATATCTATCGAGACATTCGGCCGAATCTGTTTGGATGGCCGTCCGCGGCGGCGTTCGATTTGCTGCCTGTTCCATGGATCGACGCGATGGAGCGGAGCGGGTTCAAACATCGCTGTCCTCCAGAGCGTTCAAAAAATCGAATTCCTGCTGATCGGCAAGGATGGGGAACACGGCCCGTGCGGCATTCCAGATAGTCGCGAGCTGGGTCTTGGGTGCATGGCTGGCCCGACGCAGCCACTGTTTGCAATCGTCAAGATCGGTAATTATCCAATAGCCGGCGGGTGCGATGCGGCGGTTGCCGACCGGAAGCCGCCAAACCCGGCGAAGTTCTTCGACCAGCGAGGCAAGTTTGCGAAGCTGTTCGGTGCGGGTCATCAAGGTGTCGGCGAAAAAGTAATCAAGCATCCGGCGCGTGTCGCACGGGCGGTCGCTGGTGAAATGCGTCAATGCACGGGCGAGGTCGAACGCCATTCGGCCGGGCTTTTGAGATTGTTTACCGAGAAGCAGGTAGGCCATTTGTGCCGCCGGGTTCCGCGTCGGGTGGCCGGCGTCAGACGATCGCGGACAGGCGGAGGCATAACCGGCGTAGTCAAGCCAGAAGCCGGTATCGAAGCACCGCTCGCAGCGATAGCGGAACGGGGCATTTGCGAACAACGGCATTCTTTCAGGGTCAATTCGCATATTCGAGTGCCCTCCTTGCCCCGACCATCCTTTCGACGATCTCGGCTTCTTCGGCGATCCGTTCCCCGGCCCGCGGCGTGAAGCGGCACGCGGGGCAGAAATGATAGCGGAGGCCGTTAAACCAGCGAGACTCGAAAGCCTCGCGGCTGGCCAGGTCGTTGAGGATCTCAACCTTGTGGCAGTCCTCGCATTGAATTACATCGATCATTGCCAGGATCATGCGGCCACCTCCCGTGCGAGAAGCGTGATCGATTCGACCGGGTAGAACGTAAACCAGCGGAGGCCTTCGCGTTTGACGGCCAAGGCGATGAGGCCGGGGCCGGTTTGAAAGATCCTGCCGGTAAACGAGCCGTCAAAATTTTCAGCCGCTTTGAAAAAGCCTTCACGAAGACGGAGCCGAACGCGATCGCCTTTTCGCAGATTCATTGTGGTGTTGGCAAAGTCCTGTTTTGTCATGACAGATCTGTCTCCTCAAGGATCCCGTAGGTATTTCGTCGGGCGACCGCAGCGGCCGATGCGTTTGCGAGCCGCGTATCGGCCCGCTGCTTGACCTGCCGGAGGTAGTTGGTACGCTCGTGATCAATGCGTCGCTGAACGGACGCGAGAATGTGCCGCTGCCCCATGCCGAAGCCGACAGCCAGGCCGACCATGGAACCCGAAAGAAAGAAACCGGCAAAGAGCGAGAGTACTGTTGTCCAGTCAGTCATACGGACCTCCGTTCGATTGCGGGTTGCGGATCGCGGATCGCGGATTCGTGTTCGGAGCAAAACCATCTGCCCGACGGCAGATGTGTCCAGCCGCCATCCTCGAAATATTCGACGGCCCCTACCCATGTACCGTCAAAATCGTCAGCGAAGAGCGGCTGGGCGTTGTAGATCCCGTTCCGGAAACACTCGGTGCAGTTGACGACGAATTGAACGTTTACCTTCATTCGGCACCTCCGTTTTTGACGGGATAGAGATGAAAGCTGACGGTGAAATGAGCGCCGAGGCTGATGCTGATCTGGCCGCCCAATCCGTAGGTTGAAACTTGCAAGGCCGTGCATGTTTGTTGTTCGTAATTAAGCCGGTCAATCTCATGGCGGATCGACGCGATGAAACCTTTCTCGTCGTAAACCAGTTGATTGCTCTCGTCCTGCAGGAAGCGAAGGGCGAGATGCTGAAGCTTGTTCTTGGGCTGGTTGAAGCTTGCAAGATGCGAGAAGTATTTGATCATGCGGCCTCCTTTGAAGAACCCACCCGCTCACGCGAGGTGGTTCTGACTCGGTCGCGGGCGTTCATGGCCTTTATTGCCTCAATGATCTTGTTTGCTTCGGCGGATGTGCGGGGCCGCGGTTTTTTGATCATCCGGGTGCAGAGATTTTTGAGGCCGGCGTCGGTGATACCGCGGCCGGCGGCAAGATCATTCAAAAACTTCATTTGTGCAGCGGTGGCGATCTGTGGAACGCCGCCCTTCTGACGACGATAATTCACCGTCCGGCGAGATGTCAGCCTGGAGCCCGGAGGGTTGAGGGGCTCGCCGCCGAGACGGTGAATTATCGCGTTGGCCTGGTCGAACGACAGACAGGATAAGCGTTCGACCAGACCGCCGGAAACCTGTGAAGCAATATCTTCAAGAAATTCTTTCGGCTCCCAACCGGCCTCGCGTGCGGGCCGGCTGGCAAGGCCGAACATGCGCTTGATCTGTTCATTTGTCTTTAGCATTTAACGGATCTCCTTTTCGGAATTAAGACAGGTCAAACTGAAGTTTGACGGTGATCATGTTGCTGACGGAGATGGTCGGGCGGGTTTCGTCAATATCAACGCGGAGGCCGGGGAAGAGATTCATCTGTTCGATGCGGCCGTCCTTGAGATTTCGGCGTTGCAGCTCGGCCTCCATCTGGTTGAAGGCGGTGATGTACGCCTCCTGCCAGATGGTCGCTTCCGTGCCGGTAAACGACATAGCGATCATTGCAAAGCCGTCGCGGGTAACGTTGAAGATCGGGTGCGGTTTTCCGTTGCGTCCGATGTAGGTTGAGCCGTCAAAATTAACGGCTGAAAACGCCGCTGAACAATCGAGCATCTTGTTTCGAATAGCCTTCAACACATTGTCGTGAGACTTCTGGAAGTGAGCGGAAATGTCGAGTGATGTGGCGTACGCCTGGCCGTGGATGACTTTTAGTTTTGGTCCGTTTTTCATATTTCCTCCGAGAGAGAGTTTTTGATACTAAGCGACGTTCTTGAGCCGCACTTTCGGTCGATAGGCTTCGGGCCGGGAGAGCTTAAGGCCAAATTCGTCCTTCAGCCTGAGAGCCAGCGATGGATACCAACGGCGGGCGTAGAACAGATCTGACAGCATTTGTGCCAAAGACCGGAGGCGTGTGTCCGTCGCCCCGGGCTCAATCCGCCGGGCCATTTCAGCCAGCGTCAGCTCGCGGTCGATCATGAATTTCTTGATTTCCTTGTAGTTCATTGTTATGCTTCCCTGTTGCTTTAACTTCAAAGCCTTTGTGAGCGGATCGCCGGCTCATTTTTCTGTCGGCGATACTTTTAGCTCAGGCTTTATAGAAACGCTAGAAGAATATTACGGTAATGTCGAAATCACGTCAGGGCAAAAATACGACAATCTCGAATTATCCAGGCATGTGGGAGCGCATTACTGACGCGCTCGCGACTATTAGGACCAATGAAATTGCGTCGGCTTTAGAGGTTTCGGTGTCCCTTGTCTCTGACTGGAAAGCGGGGAGAGCGTTCCCGACCCTGGTTCATTTGTTCAAGATTGCGGAAATAGGACACACGTCGCTCGACTGGATTGTAACTGGCGAATCCCCGAGGAACCTCGAAATAAAAGTCGATGACCAACTCACATCCTTCTCAGGAATCGATCGAAGATTCATTTTGAGTTTAGCCAACGAGAATGGGGCCACCATCGAAGAGACGGTCCGACGTTTGGTCAATGACGGGCTTGCTGCCCACGGGCACGTAAAACCGGAGTTGGAGGAATTACGAGAAGCCGACTGGAAGACAATACTGCTGATATTGAAGCGAATCGACAACATGCCCAGGGCGGATAGTCACAATTTCGGAATGAAGCTGATCAATCTTGTCGTAAACAAGCTCATTCGAACGTCGGTTAAGGACCGGCAGGCTGAGCCTCAGGATTTTGGAACGGTCGATGAATTCGACTTTTCACGTGCAATGGAGGAGACAAACGATCCGCATGAAATTATGCGGCGTTGGTTTACGAGCGAAGGGCGTGAATATCCGGAAGACTTTGGCGTCGTGTTCTTTCAAGGATGGGAAAGTTTCTCCGAGCAAGAGAAGCTCGACGCTATTAACGATGCGAAGAAGGTGCTCGACAGGACGTTGAAATCTCGAAAAGGAGCGAAAACAAAACGATGAAAAATTCTCTCACTATGAAGACCATTTTCCTAATAATTTTGATTCTGATAGCTGGTCTGGCAATTAGCGGACAGTCTACTGATCCAGCTAAGTTTTCTGATCTTAATGACGCAGAGAAGAAACTGCTGGATGATGTAATGGCCGCAAGAGCAAATATGTCGGGATGTGGGCTCGTCCCCGAATCGGAAAGTTGCAAAAAGACGAATTATGAACAGGTTTATCGCGAAGCCGTAAGAAAAGCAGTCGCGAACCCGAATGTTCTGCTCGCAATTGCCACCAGTGCGGCTCAAAATTACGATGCCTTTCGCCTCGCCCCGAAATCAGCTCCGCAGGCATCTCAAATCGCCGATCAACAAAATGCGGAATTGTTGCGGGTGATCGTATTCCAAAACCAACGGATCATCGAGCTACTCGACCAGCTAGTGAAAAAGAAATAGGGGTGAAGGTTGGTGATGCAAGAATATCGGCGACAGTGTAACGCGTGCGGGAAGGTCTGGCACTCGCTGGTCTCGCGCGAGAGCCAGGTAGAATCGATCGGGAGGGTTGGGACTTTGACTTCGTGTGGTCGGGCGATACAAGCATGCGGGAGTGGACGGCGCGACGAAGCCGCTCGAAGGGCGCAAGCGGATCGGAATATTCAGGCCGGACGGAGCGAACTGCAACGGATGCAGAGTTGCCCGGACTGCGGATCGGCGAGCTATCAGCAGATCGTGATCGACCATGCCCATCGGCTTCATTAATAAGATAGCGATCGCGATGATCGAGCTAGTGTGGCAAAAGCGTCTCAGCCGGCGATACGCCGAGAAGCGGAACTGCATTTGCCGGTTCTTTCCCTCGTGTTCTGAATACTCAAAGTTGGCTCTTGGCAAGTATGGGTTTGTTGACGCGGTGGCTAAAACCCATTGCAGGATCAGGCGTTGCACGCCGGACAATACGGATACCTGTATCGACTTTCCTTAGCCCATCTCTTCGTTCCAAAATCGTATGAGCATCATTGTTTTGGTTGCCGATCTTCCTGAAGGTTCCGCCGGCGTTCAAGGGCTTCATGTTTCGTCCTCGACATAGCCGGCCCATTTCCAGAACGAATCTTCATAGACTTCCCAGCCGGAGCGGGCGGCGGTGCCGGTTGGGGTTTCTAAAATACCTTCTTCGCACAATCTGATCAGAGTTTGCCTGGACGGGCACGGAACAATAATACGGTAAAGCCGGATAATCCGCTCGACCTCGGAGAGGCGGAGACGTGTGCGCGGCCGAAAGTTCGGGGGCAAGAGTATCTGGGCCATATCTCAAGAGAAGATCACCCGCCAAGAGCATAGGCGGTACTAACCTTTCCAAATGCGGTAAATCATTCCAACCGGAATAAACCTTCACATCTGCTATTTATTCGGACGTTCGTAATTCTTTAATCTCGACGTGGCAAATTAAGAACCCACCCGCTAAAGGCGAGATGGTTGCGGACTGATCATGAGCAAGAAAATGAAGAACCCACCCGCTAACGCGAGGTGGTTCTGACTGATCATGAGCAAGAAAATAAAGAACCCACCCGCTAACGCGAGGTGGTTCTGACGAGCAAGGCTGCCGAGAGAGGGGCCGTTCTGGCCTAATTTAAATATTTTCCGTGGAGAAATCAATGGCAAAAATGACGCGTGCCGAAGTCAGGGAGACGGTCGGCAAATGGGCGGCACTCTCCTTTAGGATCAGGAAACTTGAGGATGCCAAAGGCAAAGCCGTAAAAACGTTCAACGACGCACACGGCGCGGAGCTGGCGGCGATAGACGAGGCCCATGACCCGAAGATATTTGCCCTGACGTCAGAAAGGGCCGTGCTGGAGCGGCAGGTGATAGCGTGGCTTGAGGAATACAGGAAGCCGGTGACGATCGATGCCGGCGGAGCAACGGCGGCGAATGTGGAGAAGGCGGGCAACCGCGTGCTTCCGCCGCAGCGGTTCTTTGACTACTGCAAGGAGAAGAACGGGCAGTTCTGGGAATGCGTGACGATCGCGATCGGGCGTGCCGACGCGTTTCTCGGCAAGCAGGCCGTGACCGAACTGAGCGACAAGCCGACGAAGATCGAGGCCTCGCTCACACTAAGCAAGTAAATGGCATTTTCCCAAAAAACAAAGGTCATCGCCGCGGCGATCGTACACATCTTCGAGACATCGAAGCCGCTTGGCGATTACGCTGCATACGCCGTTCTGGATGACGGTGCCGGCGTGTCCTACGGGATCAACCAGTTCACGCACCGGTCGGGCTCGCTTTACGAGGTAATTGCGGCGTATCTCGGATCTGGCGGCGACGCGGGCCGGGCGGTGTTTGTGGAACTGCTGCCGATCCTGGCCCAGAAAACGAAGCGGGCGATCGACGCCCTGGCCGCGAACGCAAAATTTCGAAACGCGCTGAAAGCGGCCGCGGCGACCGCCGAGATGCGCCTGGCCCAGCAGGAGATCGCCTTTGGCCGGTACATGAGTGCGGCGATCGCGGCATGCGAGGGTTCGAACTTTGTTCAGCCGTTGACGCTGGCGGTCGTTTACGATTCGACGGTGCACGGGTCGTATGAGCGGATCCGCGACCGGGTGACGGTAAAGCGCGAACAATTTATGGCCGACGGGCATTTTGAGAAAGCGTGGGTGGCCGAATATACGGCCCGACGCGATGCCTGGCTCGAATCGGTCCCGAGGTTGAAAAAGACCGATTACCGGACGGACTTTTTTCTCGTGCAGATCGCGCGCGGGAACTGGGACCTCGACCTGCCGATGAACGTGCACGGCTACAAGCTGACAAGCAAGATCGTTGAGGGGCTCGACGTTCATGATACAAAAGATTTGACGGCTGAAGCGGCGAAAGCCACTCAGACAAACCCTGCCAGTAACTTTCCTGAAATCGAGGACCCGCAAGATACCGCCGATGTGATCCCGCCAGCCGAAAGCTCTCAGCCGTCAAATGAAGAATCTCATAATTTTTCTTTTGCGGGATACGCCGGAAAGGCCGAGACGGCGGTGAACACGGCGGCCGAGAAGTTCGACCGCGTGAACAATGTGGCCGGCGTCGTTCTGAACCGAAAGGATTCGGCAAAATCGCTTTGGACGATGATAGGCGGAACGCTGTGGCAGGCGAAGATCGCCTTTATTACGTTCTTTCTCGGGGTCCCGCGTGAGATATGGATAGTGGTTGCGGTGATATCAGGCCTGCTGATGCTGTTATACCTGTACCGGCAGATATCCTTAGGCAAGATACGCGAAAATGCAAAGGCCGCCCTGCAGGGCGTGGCCGATATGATCTAAATGTGATGTCATTCCCTTCGGAGAACATGGCGAATGTATTTTTTGTTTCCGTGACCGGCGGCCCGGCCACGTTTTTCGCATTGGCGTTGAACCAGGTGGATATTGCGCTGATCGCGATCGGGGTCAATGTGCTGCTGGCGGTGCTGATGAAATGCATCGATATTGCGGTGCGGGTCTATTTTAAGGAGAAGAATGACAGGTAAACTGCCGATCACCGATGGCATTCGCGATCTGCTGGATGATCTGACAGGCGGCCAAAAGCTGCTGATAGGCGGTGTCGTTCTGGCGGTGCTGATCGCGGTTTGCTTTGGCGGATACGCATGGTCGGGATGGAAGATATCGCGGCTGGAAAAGGAAACCGCCGAGGCAAAGGTGCGGGCCGGACGGCTTGAGGACCTGGCGGCGAAGAAAGAAATCGAGGCCGAGCAATACAAACAAAAGATCGAACACCTTGAGGGCAGTTTGGCCGAGATCAAGGAGATAGCAAAAACCCAGGATGAGGAACTTGAAAAGCTTAATTTTAGTGTTCGCGGCAGTCGGGCTGATGTTGAGCGTGCCCGCGGCATACGGTCAATCAGAACAACAGCCGACGAACTCTGCAAGCGGCTCGGCGAAGTCGGACATCCGTGCGAGTGAAGAAGTTCAACGTAAAGACGCGGAGACGCAAAGCAGGATCGTAAACGCATGCGCGGCGGCGGTTGATGAACTGAAAAAGATCAGGGCCTTTGCCGACGTTCTGGAGCGTGAAAACATTCTGCTTCGGGAACGGCTGGACACCGAAAAGGCGGCGGTAAAGGTCCTGACGGAATTAAATGAGACGCGCCGGTCGGAGGCCGAGGCCCTGCGAACGGCGGTGGCGGCGAAGAACGAAACGATCGCGGCCAAGGATGCGGTGATCGCAAGGCAGGACGAGCTTGTCGGGGTTTTGAAGAAAAAGAAATCGTCGCCCTGGAAACGGGTTGGCGATGTGCTGATCGGGGTTGCGGTCGCGGCGATTCTGAAATAGGAGCGGAGCAACAAACTGAAGTTTGTTGGACATCGGGGAGCAACAAACTGAAGTTTGTTGGACATTGGGGAGCAACAAACTGAAGTTTGTTGGACATGGGCATGCCGAAGAAGATACATCCCGAATGCATCAGTGACTGCTTTGACCTGTATTTGAAATATAACGGGTCGAACTTTCCTGCGATCCAGAAAGAGATGCGGGAGAAAGGCTGGTCCACGTTTACGAGCCAGAACATCCGCAAAAAGGTGAAAGGCGAGTATGAGGGTTGGGAGATCGATTTTGGGTGGAAGAAAGCTTTAGACGAACGCAACGCCCGCAAAGGCCAGGTTGCGATGACCTCGGCCGAAGGGCTGCATTATGAGGTCGAATCGGTGCGGAAAAACCTTTACGAGGTGATCCTCGAAAAGGGTATCAGAGACCCCGATAACAAATGGCTGCTGTGGGAGCACGGCAAATACGTTAAGAAAACGGCGGAAATCTTGTCGTCGATGGACGCGGCCCGCGACAATTACGCGAACTTTGTTTTCTTTTTGAAGCACCTGCTATCGGCCGCAACGAAGATATCGCCGGAGATGGCCAGAGCGTTGTGCGAGGCCGAGGATGCGTTGCTCGATTGGGCGGAGAAGAAATTTGTTGTGGAGGATGTTCACCACAGAGACACTGAGACACAGAGGTAGTAGAAAAAATAGTGAAGGAGAAAAAAATATGCACGATAAAAATGGAAATCCGATCAAGAAAGGCGACCGTGTAACCGTGGAAGCCGAGATAATCGAGACCTCGGGCGGCGTTGAATTTTGCAATGTCGAGATCAAGGTTTCCGAAAAAGACCAGGAACACGGCGCGCACAATGTTACGTCTCAAATTTGGGTGAACAGCAAACAGACGACTCTGATCGAGGCAGACTAAATACCAAACTTGAAACGACCGACAAAACACGATCATCGCCAGGCGGCGAAGCGGGAGATAAACAAGACCAGGCGGGAGCTTGGTCTTAATGCGTTGGAGTTTCCGGCGTGGCTGCCGGCGGTGTCGCCTTACTGGTCATGGAACTGGCGGCATCAGCTTTATCTTTACGAAAAGCTCGATCTGGTGACGCGCGGGCTTTGCAAGCGGCTGATGATCTTTATGCCGCCGCGTCATTCAAAGAGCGAGACGGTGACGGTCAGGTATTCGGCGTATCGGCTTGAGCAAAATCCGCGGATGAACATCATTCTCGGCTGCTATAACCAAAAGCTGGCAAACCGATTTTCGAGAAAGACACGGCGGATATGTGCAAGCCGGATCGCGTTGGCTTCCGATCGGAAAGCGGTCGAGGAATGGGAGACGGCGATCGGCGGCGGTTTTCGTGCCGTCGGTGTCGGCGGCGGAATTACCGGTTTCGGCGGCGATCTGATAATGATCGACGATCCGGTGAAGAACCGCGAGGAAGCCGAATCGAAAACCTATCGCGAAAAGTGCTGGGATTGGTTCAAGGACGATCTTTATACGCGCCTGGAGCCGGGAGCGGCGATGGTGTTAACAATGACACGTTGGCACGACGACGATCTGGCCGGACGGCTGTTGAAAGAAATGGCCGAGGATGGCGGCGAGCATTGGGAAGTGGTTAGCTTGCCGGCGATCGCGGAAGAGGGTTTCACCACAGAGGCACAGAGTCACGGAGAAGAGGAAGAAGAGATTAACGCAGAGACGCGGAGACGCGGAGTGCAAGAAGGAGAAAGCCTGTCGGAAGGCAGTAGCGGATCAAATCCTCTGCGTCTCGGCGTCTCTGCGTTGAACAGTTCTTCTGATCCGCTTGGCCGCGAGCCGGGTGAAGCTCTTTGCCCGGAGCGGTATGACATTGAGGCACTCGAACGGCTGAAGAAGAAACTTGGGGCATACTCGTTCGCGGCGTTGTTTCAGCAGCGGCCGATACCGATCGAGGGTGCATTGTTCAAGCGAAGCTGGTTTCCGGCGGATAAGATCCGCGACAAGGCACCGGAAGGTTTACGCTGGGCCCGCGGATATGATCTGGCGGTTTCGACGAAAACATCGGCCGACTACACCGCCAGCTTCCGGTGTGCTTTCGACAAGGAAGGAAACTTGTGGATCGCCGACGGATTTCGAAAGCGGATCGAATACCCGGAGCAGCGGCGGTATGCGGTCCAGCGGATGGTTGCCGAGGGCAGGACGCAGCACGGCATCGAGAAAGCCCTGCACGGCCAGGCGTTCGTGCAGGACCTGCGGCGCGTTCCGGCGGTGAGAAATGTCGCGTTCAAGGCGGTGAAGGTCGATACGGATAAATTTACGCGAGCGTTGCCGTGGGCGAATCTTGCTGAAGAAGGGAAAGTTTATCTGGTCCGCGGGACATGGCTAAATGACCTGCTGGACGAATTAACAAGATTTACCGGAAACGGGGACACGCACGATGACCAGGTGGACGCCATTTCAATTGCAGTTTCGATGTTAACCAAGCGTTCAGGAAAACTTCTTACGTTCTAGATGAAGCAGTTGTCGCAATCTTTTAATTTCCCTTTCCATTGCTGTAACCGCCGTATGCTCTTTCGGTGTGACGATCTGCAGGTTTTCTACACGGTTATCCGTTTTCTCTTTATTCAAATGATGCACCTGCTCCCAGGGTTCCAGGCATCTGCCCAAGCTCATTGCCATCACAAGGCGATGTTCGAGAATACGTCCAGAACCGTTCTTTTTAAAATTCGCTGCCATTTGAATCATCGGATGGTTAGCACCGATAACGACAACCTTATAACCTTGCGGCGTAATCCAATAGCCTTTCTTAAAATTTGGATTATTCTGTCGAGCTATTCGCTGGCCGTGTTTTTGGTCGGCACACTTCCGACAAATTGTTTTTCGCACAATCCCTTTTCGATATATCGCCCCAACTTGCCGTTTTCGCCGGTGTCCGCAAGAGCAAATAACATCAACCAAAAAAGCTGTGCCGCTGAAACCGCGCGGCGGTGCCTCGATGGTTCGCCAATCAATTACGGTTCCGTCGGGCAGTTCCTGGCGCCCGCGGGATCGATAATCCTCAAGACAGCGTTGGCGCTTCAGAAGAGGAGCACACTCCTTACAGCGTCCCGTGAAGTTGCGACGAGCTATTTGATAAAGCAGAGACCCGGCATCGACGATTCGTTCGGATCCGCAGTTAGAGCAGCTGATGGGGACGACACGCCTCTTGCGGCCGCCACGTTGGACAGTTATCGCTCGATCCCAAAAAATAGGGCAGCTATTCACGATCTGAACGCCGCCCGTTGTTTGGATCGAGGGTGTACGGAGACGATTGCGACGAGGATTCGTCACGTGATCGTGATAGTGGGAGCGGCATTTTGCCGAGCAGAATTTTGTCCACGCTCGTACCTGTTGAGTTTGGTTGCCGCAGTTCATACAAGCAATCACTCCCGCAGAATTCTCAGAATGTTCAGATAGGCTGGTAAGGGTCATCGGCGTTCTAAAAATGCGTAGCAACGCATATTGTAAGGCAAGAAATGGCAGAACAAAAGGATATCGAGACAGCGATCACGCGATTTAAGGAATCGTGCGGAGCTTATGAGAAATCGGATCGGTACTATCGAGGCGATCACGATCTTAAATTTGCGACGGAGAAATTCAAGAATGTGTTTGGCCCGTTGTTCCGCGAGTTTGCTTTGAACCTGTGCCCGGCGGTGGTCGATGCGTTGCGCGACAAGTTGATCCTCACGGAGTTTGGCGTTGAAGACGGCGGCGATACCGGATTGCCCGAGGCCGCCTGGAAGATCTGGCAGGCGAACCGGATGGGAAAGCGGTCGGGCGAGGTGCACAAGGAAGCGGTCAAGAACGGCGATTCGTACGTTATCGTCTGGCCGAACCCGGCGGGCGAGGTGACGATCTATCCAAACCGTGCGGCGACGTGCACGGTCATCTATGACGAAGAGACGCCGGGGAAGGTTCTTTGGGCGGCGAAACACTGGCGGGCAGCCGACAAGCGATTCAGGCTGAATCTTTACTACACGGACCGGATCGAAAAGTACATATCGAAGAAGACGCCGGGCGACCGGATCGAAGCGACGGCGAGCTTTTACGACAAGAATTTCACCGGCGGCAACACGGCCGCCGCGGCGAACGTTTTGCCGGACGCGAAAGATTTTGTGCCGATCGACGATGATATTCCGGTCGTAAGGAACCCGTACGGCGTCGTGCCGGTCTTTCATTTCGCGAACAACTCCGATATCGGAATGCACGGCCAATCCGAATTATCGGGGGCGGTCCCGATCCAGGACGCGCTGAACAAATCGGTGCTGGACATGCTGGTCGCAATGGAATTTGCGTCCTACCGGCAGCGGTGGGCGTCAGGGATCGAGATCGAGTACAACGACGATGGCGACCCGATACCGCCGTTCACAGCAGGGATCGAGAAGCTGTGGACGACAGAAAACCCGGAGGCGAAGTTTGGCGATTTCGAGGCCGCCAACCTGGAACAGTTCCTGAAAGTGAAAGACGGATTCCGAACGGACATGGCGTGCGTGACGGGAACGCCGATCTGGTATTTCATGCAGGCGAAGGGCGACTTCCCTTCAGGCGAGGCCCTGCGAAAAAGCGAAACGCGGTTTACGAACAAGGTCCGCGACCGGCAGCAGTCCTTCGGCCAGGTGTGGGAAGACGTGATGGCGTTTGCCCTGATGATCGAGAACAAGGGCAAAGGCGTTCGCCTTTTTGCGGGATGGGAAGATCCTTCGCCGCTTTCTGAGAAAGAAGAGCTTGAGAACCTGATGATCAAAAAGGACCTCGGCATCTCGGACGAACAGGCGTTGATGGAGGCCGGCTACGGCGACGAGGACGTGAAGCGGATGATGGCCGCAAATCTGGCAAAGCGTGACGCAATGGTCGATTCATTCAACGCCGGCGAGGATGGGTGACCAATCATAAATTTATGAACTACATTCTACCGTTTACATTGACGGGCGTCGTGATCACCATATTCGTTTATCTTTGGCTGCGAAAGAGAAGCGCGGAAAGCTGGCATCTCGACCCTGAAACACGAGGGCTGCGGCTGCTCGGCCAGGTGAAGCCGGTCGAGACGCCCGGCGGGCACGAGATCTACTTTGAAGAAGGCAGCGGGCCGGACTTTGCAAGGTTTGGCGGGGCTATCGACGCCGGCGTTGAAAAAACATTCAGAAAGCTCGAATGTGCGGGATATCCGGTTGACCGGTCAAAGCACCGGATAAAGGCGACCGTGTTCGCGGCCGAGCCGTCGGCGGACGGCAGCCCAAGTTTCAGGGTACCGATCAGGCCCGGCAATCCGTATTTCAACGGCGAGTTCGACAAGATGGCCGGCCGGCCGGATTGGCCGCATTATATCCTGGCCGCCGGGCAAACGATCGCTGTCGGCGAACCGTACGGCGACGTGTTCATAGTTCCGTACTGCACCGAAGATCACCTTGATTATCTGGCCCGGGCCGCGGAATACGAAATGGAGCACGTCGGTTTAGCGTGGTACGACGGCGAAAAGTTTGAAGCGACGAAATACCATACTACCGGCGGCCATCCGTTAGTTGCCGACTGTCCGAAGGTATAAACAGGCTGGGAGGCCCGGTCAAGATGTCCGCTCTCGAAGATCTACTCAAAAAACATCGGCAGCGGATCGCGACGCGTGAGGCGGCGGCGTTTCGTGAAATGCTGGCGGCGTACGAGCCGATCGAGCGGGAACTGCAAAGCTCGTATCGGGACCTCCAGAAAAAGATCAAAGCGGCCCAGGCAGCGGGCGAAACGATCAGCCCCTCGTGGTTTTATCGCGAACGGCGGTTGAAGCTGCTGCTGGAACAGGTGCGGGAACAGATCGAGCGGTTTGGCCGGAACGCGGCCCCGATCGTCGAGCGGGAACAGCGCGAGGCGATACGGATAGCGATAGAGCAGGAGAGAGAGACGGTCCGGCTTGTCGCCGGGCCCGCAAACTCAAGTTTGCGGGACATTGGGAGCCAGCTTTCGCATCGGGTTGTCGAGAACGCGGTCGGGATGATGGGCGACGGCTCGCCGATACTGAGCTATTACGCCGAGAACTTAGCGCCGGCGGTCGCCGAAAAGCTCAAAAGCGAAGTGATCAAGGCGGCGGCGATGGGAACGGATTTTAGCACGATCGCCCGACGGCTGGCGGCGACGGGCGAGATCACCAGGCGGCGGGCGTTGACAATGGCACGGACGGAGGTGAACCGCGTGAGGCGGGAGGCGAAGCGGCAGTTCTATGAGGACCATTCAGACGTGATCAGCGGATGGGAGTGGATAGCGTCCAAGAGCACACGGACCTGTGTGGTGTGCCTGGCAATGGACGGCACGGTGCATAAATTAAAGGAAGAGTTTCCGCAGCATATTAATTGTTTGACAGCGGGCACAATAGTTTGTTCGCCGGAAACTCGGACGGCGACCCGAAGATTTTACGAAGGCGATGTTGTGGAGATCGAAACGTCAAGCGGCCTTCGGCTGACCGTCACCCCAAATCATCCGATAATGACGCGGAATGGCTGGGTAGCGGCGGACCCCATTGAGAAAGGAAACTATGTAGTCGGCACAGGCGACGGACAAAGGGTGTGTATTGATATCAATCCACACGTAGACAACAAACCATCCGTTGTCGATCAGATATTTATTGCGGCGATGGAACGCCGCGGCATGATATCCGAAGTTGTGCCACATTCCCCCGCAAATTTCCACGGCGACGGGAAAGGCAGCGATGTCGATGTTATATTTATCGACCGCCATCTGAGGCGTGATCTGGATTCCGCGTTCGGTAAGCCAGCGGCCGAGACGCAGTTCATAAGCGGACGCGAAGGTCTGGGAGTGTTGGCGGGACAAAGCCCGTTTGACGAGCTGTTCATGCGGCACCTTCCGCCCTCGGACCGCATCATGAGCGGCCTTGACATTTCGAGCGTTTTCCCCGGGCGTCCGCTGTTCCATCATCATGCGGTTGGCATCAAGAACAGATCGGATCGGGACGCCTATCTCGATGAGGCGACGCCGTATCACCTGACGCGACACTCCGAAATGTTTAGCGAGGGCGTTCTCGGAGGTTCCACTTTTGTATCGGGAAGCAAGTTCGGCGGTGGGAAGGTCATGGCGATTAGTACAGGTGATTCCGCGTTCCTTCAAAATTCCGTAGAAGCGGCGGGAAGCGACATTGAATTTTGCCGCGATTTCCTTAACAGGCACTCCGTCAATGTAAGCCTTGATCGCGTCGTCAAGGTTAGTCGGTATTTTTATCGCGGTCATGTTTTCAACCTTGAGACATCCACTGGATATTATATCGCGAATGGCATAGTGACCCATAATTGCCGGTGCAACATTATCGCCGTGATCGACGGTGTTGAGCGGGAACCGCGGACGACGGCCGGTGAATGGTTTCACGGCCAACCGGCGGACGTGCAGGAAAAGATATTGGGCAAGGACGCTCTTGCGGCATACAAGAGAGGTGATGTGGACCTTTCTGATTTTGTCGGGTACTCGACGCACCCGGCGTTCGGAGTCAGCGTAAAACGCCGGAAGCTGGCGGATGCACTTGGCAAGGCGGTGCATGACGACGCGCGGGAATATGAAGGAATTCTGCAAGCCGCGGGATACGGCACGAAGCGAGTTAAGACCAAGAGCACAAACTCGGTGTACATCGTGGTTGATATAAACGGGGTCCGCGGAAAGATAAGGGTCTCAGACCATGCGGCGGCACGGACGGACAATATTCTGGACCTGCGGCCGAGCAAGAAGATCACAAAAGAGAAGCTGATCGAAGGCGTTGACAGGCACTTTGGCAGGTAAAGGGCGGGCGTTGATCGTTATTCGATAGCGATATCGCCGTCATCGAAATTTACGATCTCAATTTCCTCTGAATCGTCCAGTTCGCGAACAAGGGCGGAGAGCGGCCCGGCGGCCACTTTTTGACGGGACGGGTATTTTTCGGCAACGACGCGGGCTGCCCGCTCGCTGACCACGATAACGCGGTCAAGGGCGATAAGGCCGTCGGCGATCTCATTGAATCGTGCTTCGGAAACCATCCTTTGCAATATAACACGGTTTTGGATGCCGGGCGGCAAAAAGAACCTGGCGAAGCACCTTTCCAAATGCGGTAAATCATTCCAAGAGCGGTAAACCTTCACATCTGCTATTTATTCGGACGTTCGTAATTCTTTAATCTCGACGTGGAAAATGAAGAACCCACCCGCTAAAGGCGAGGTGGTTGCAGACTGATTATGAGCAAGAAAGCTGACGAGAGGCCGGCCGAAGAAAAGCCCGCTGAAGATGAAAAGCCCGCCGAGGGGACACCGGCCGCGGAGAAGTCCGCCGCCGAAGAGAAGCCGGCCACGGAGAAAAAGGAAAAGACCTACACGAAGGCCGAGATCGAGGCTGAGCGGAAGAAGGCCGTGGCCGATGCCCAGAAGAAATGGGAAGAGGAAAAGGACCTGACCGAGCTTGAGCGGATCAAAAAAGAAAACGAAGATCTGCGGTCGGCGAACCGGCTTCGCGACGCGCGGGATGAAGTTGTCACAGCGCTGAAAACAGCCGGTGCGAAGTCGGCCGAGTTTGCGTTTGACGCGATCCAGGCACGGCTGAAGTTTGACGATGCCGGAAAGCTGGTCAACGCAAAGGACCTGATCGACGGCCTGAAATCGACTTATCCCGATCAGTTCGGGATCGACAAGCCCGAAGGCGGAGCCGACGGCGGTGTCGGACAGGGCAAGCAGGGCGAGAAGCTGACCGCCGAAAAACTTGCGGCGATGACGCCGGCCGAGATCAACAAGCTTGACTGGAAAGAAGTCTCCGCGGTACTGGCCGGATAAAGTAAAAATCGGGGAACCACCCCGTCAGTCTGCCAAAAACGCAGCCTGCCAACCTCTCCTTAAACAAGGAGGGGAATTAAGAAAAAAAAACACATGGCACTCACTTTTATTCCAACAGTCTGGGTTGCTCGATTGCTGACGGCACTTGAGAAGGCCCTTGTTTACGGGCAACCGGGAACCGTCAATCGCGATTACGAAGGCGAGATCGCGGAGGCGGGCGACACGGTAAAGATCGCGTCGATCGGCGACCCGACGATCGGGACGTACACGAAAAACGTGGACATTCCGAATCCGGAGATACTGACCGACGCCGAGCAGACGCTGATCATCGATCAGTCGAGATACTTTAACTTTTACGTCGATTCGATCGACCGGGCACAGCAGAACGTCAATGTGATGGACGAGGCGATGCGGCGTGCGGCATACGGGCTGCGGGATGTGCAGGACCAGTTCATCGCGGCGGCCCATGCACAGGTGCCGGCGGCGAACCTTATAGGCTCGGATGCCGTTCCGATCACACCGACGAACGCAAACGCGTACGAGTATCTGGTGGACCTGAGCGTGAAGCTGGACGAGGCGAACATTCCGACCGAAGGCCGGTTCTGCATCGTGCCATCGTGGTTTCACGGGCGGCTCCTGAAGGACAACCGGTTTGTTTCGGCGGGCACGTCGAAGACGGATTCGGTGCTTGCAAACGGAATGGTCGGCGAGGCGGCGGGATTCAACATCCTGAAATCGAACAATGTTCCGAACACGGCCGGCACGAAATACAAGATCCTTGCCGGGCACTCGATGGCGTATTCGTTCGCCCTGCAGATCACATCGCTCGAAGCTTATAAACCTGAAAAGCGGTTCGGCAACGCGGTGAAGGGACTGAATGTTTACGGCGGAAAGCTTGTCCGTCCGACGGCGTGGGCGGTACTGACGGCCAACGCGGCGTAACCTGAGCAAGCAATTTGAACGCAGTGAAGCGTTCACTGGCGGACTAAAGTCCGCCTATCCGATAAGATTATGGCAAATCCAGCTTCATTTACAGTTAATGCTTTGTCGGCAAACGGCTCGATCGCCCAACCGGCGGTACAGACCATCGACACGAACGGTACTGTTCCGATCCCCGCGGCGACGCCGTCGGACCGGCTATTTCTCGAATGTGTCAATTCGGCCGCAAACGCGATCGATGTGACGGTCAAAGGCGGCGTTAACCCACCGTCGCACCTGTCGCGTGACCTGGCCGTGACCATTGCGGCGACGACCGGAAAGTCGATCATCGGGCCGTTTGAATCACAGCGGTTTACAAAGGCCGACGGTTCGTTCGACGTGCAGTTTCAGGCGGCATCGGGAGCACCAAACCTTGCGGTCCGTGTTTATCGCCTGCCGAAGCAGATATAGGAGACCTATGAAAGAACTTTGGTTCAAGCGGAGCGACGGTATTGAGTTCGCCTGCGTGGAAGGCAGCGAGACGCATCAGCTGATGGAACGCGACGGTGCGTTCAGGCGCGTTGAAGAAACCACCCCGTCACCCGAAGCGGACGACACCGATCCACAGACAGGCGGAGAGCTTGTGAAGAAGCCGCTGGCGAAGATGAACAAGACCGAACTTCTGGCCGAGGCCGCGGAGATCGGGGTAACGATAGAAGACGCCGACGCGGTGACGAAGGCACAGATCATTGCTGCGATCGGGGAAACGAATTCACCCAAGGCCGGTGAATAGACGATGGGCCAGTGGACGCTCGAACTTCAAACATTCAGGGACCACGTAACTGAGATCGTTCTAAAGGACGAAAACGGGATACCGCTGGATGTTTCCGGCTGGTTTTTGAAAGTCGATATCGAGCATACGGACGGTACCATTACATGGTCAAGCGTGACGGGCCATATTGTGATAGCCGCCCCGACGAGCGATGGCAAAGCGACACTGACGGTAACGAAGACCGAGATCGCGACGCTTCCGTTCGACTGGGCGGCATTCAGCTTTTACGCCGGTGCAAACGCCGGCAATCCGGACCTGATCTATGAGGGCAAGGCGAAACGATCATGAGCTTACGGCAGGTCGAGGTAATCCAGAAACGATACCAGGTCGAGGTGACCGAGCCGGCAAGCGTTGTGATCACGGTATCCGGCACACAGGGGCCGCAAGGGCCGCCGGGCCCATCGGGCCTTGCCGCCCAGGTCGTCGGTGAAACGCCCGCCGGTGCCGTTGACGGCAGCAACGCCACGTTCACGACCGCGTTTGCGTTTATCCCGGAATCGGTCGATGTAACGGTCAACGGTTTGCGTCAGAAGCGGATCGATGATTTCAACACAAGCGGGGCAAGCACGATCTTGCTGGCCGTCTCGCCCGGACCGGGAGAAAAGGTCCTGATCAACTACCTCAGAGCATAAAATGGCTTCAACAACTATCAAATCCAGACAGATCGAAGACGGTGCGATAACCGACGCAAAGGTTGCGGCCGGTGCAGCGATCGCGAGCTCGAAACTCGCCGACGGGGCGAATTTCGTCAAAAGGGACGGAACGGTCGCGATGACCGGAAATCTTGATCTAGGCTCGCAGCGGATCACGAACGTCAACACGCCGTCGGGCAGCAACGACGCCTGTAATAAATCGTATGTCGATACGCTGATCGCCGGGTTGAACTCGCTTTTCGATTCAAAGGGATCGTGCAAGGCGGCATCGACTGGCAACGTGACGATCTCGAACCCGGGCACGGCCATCTTTGACGGCGTAACGCTTTCAAACGGCGACCGCATCCTGCTCAAAAATCAATCGACCGGTGCGGAAAACGGCATTTACGTTTTCAACGGGTCGGGTTCGGCGATGACGCGGGCCGATGACATGAACGCCTGGGCGGAGATACCGGGAGCTCTTGTCGCGATCGAGGAAGGTTCGACGAACGCCGATACGTTGTGGCTGTGTACGGCAAACGCCGGCGGCACGATCGGCTCAACGAGCGTGACGTGGCAGCAGGTGAACAGTTCCGGCCTGACGAACTCGAACTTTGTGGACAAGGAAACGCCGTCCGGTTCGGTGAACGGTTCGAACACTACGTTTACGCTGGCGAACACACCGACCAGCGGCAGCGAGCATGTCCACCTAAACGGCATTTTGCTCGAGCCGGGTGCGGGCAACGATTACACGATCTCGGGTGCGACGATAACGATGCTTTCGGCCCCGCTTTCGGGTGAGAAGATCCGCGTAAGCTACAGGAAGTAAAAATGGCAGTAACGGTACTTTCACAAAGACAAGTTTCGCCGGGAGTGGTAACGCTGACGGACGGGGCTAACATCGCGACAGACTGTGCACTTGGCCGCCGCTTTCAGGTGACGCTTGCCGGCAACCGGACGCTGGATAACCCGACGAATATGCAGGACGGCGTTCAGTATGTATGGGAGTTTGTGCAGGACGGGACGGGTTCGCGGACGATAACGCTCGGGTCAAAATTTGCGTTCGGGACGGACATAACCGGACTGACGCTGACGACGGCCGCAGCGAAGCGTGACTTTATGACGGGGATTTATGATTCGACATCCGACAAGATCTTTGTCGTCGGGGTCAGCAAGGGCTATTGATGGAACGGCATCGGGTGAGATTAGGCAATGTTGGGTTGGTGCTGATGGTGACCGTGTTCTGCCTGGTGCTTTATTGGATAGTAAGTTTCGCGGGATGAGGGCGACGAAAGACCCGCGAAAGATGGTGGGGCGGGCGGCAATACTTTGGGGGGACTTAGTAGGCAAGCCGCCTCACCAAAAATTCATTTGATTTAGGAGTCACACGAAATGGCTACACAAACGATCAACTACGGGACCGAGACGGCCATCACAGCGACGAATATAAATTCGCTGGCGAACAACCAGGCAAAACCGCTTCCGGTTGTGGACAACTCATCGACGAAAGCGATAGACGCGAAGGTCCATTTTGAGGCGACGCTTGGGAGTTCAGGCGTGTCGGCGACGGGCACGATCGAACTGTATTTGCTCGAATCGACCGAATCGACGACAGCGGATTTTAGCGATGGCATTGACCCGACAAGCGCGTCAGACGTTGCCGCCTCGATCAAGAATGCGACGCTGCTGCGGATTTTGAACGCAAACGCGAACAGCCAGGTAGTGAAGGTGATCTTTGACCTGACGGCGGATGTGCGGAACGAGTTGGCGAACTGCCCGAAATATTGGTCGGTGCTGGTGCTGAACAAATCCGGTGCAGCTCTTGCGGCCAGCGGCCACGAGGCCAACTATACGGCCATTAAGATGGACTTTGCCTAAACATGGCGCTTCGATTCACATTGAATGGCTCCCAGCGTGTCGATTACGGCACTGCGGTCGGACTCTTTCCTGATACGTGTCTGATTGGTGCATGGATCTACCCGACGACGTTAGATTCAACGTACCAGGTCGTTCTCGAAAAGACCCCAAGCGGATACTCAGACTATCGCGGACTAGGCATCAATGCCTCGACTGGTACGATCAGCGCGTTCATGCGGCGTGGAGCTCCGTTCGACACGGGTATCGATATGCAATCAGCCGCGGTGCTGATCGCCAATAGGTGGCAATTCATTGCGGCACAACTAGACGCGGCGAGTGCGGAAGACCTTGAGCAGCAAATATATTACGGGCTTGAACGTAATCCGGCGGCTGAGGTCTCGTATCTGAGCCAGACGGCGGGCACGGGTTCGACCACACCCGTTGCAACGCCGCTGACGGTCGGCAACAACATAGGCGGTGGTGCGGAAGGTTTTCCAGGGTTGATCCAATACCCGTTCGTGATCGAGGGCAGGCCGTCGCTCAAAGAGATCGTTGATTTTCAATTTAATCCGCGAATCGTTCCGGGTTTGAAATTCCTGAGTATTCTTGGACGGCCAGGTGTCCAGCCGGTGCTTGCCGGCGGTACACACGGCACAGTGACCGGAGCGGTCATGGCGAAAGGCGAACCGCCGATACTGCCGCTTTCACGGCCGGCCAAACGATATTCGTTTGCGTCCGTCAGCGGCGGTGGGGGACCGGCGAAGCGTGACGGGATGTTTTTTGGGGTGATGTAATGCCGGGCCAGATGTTTTTTGGATTTTGAAATGGACCACTTCGAACAGCTAAAGCGAATGACGGCGGCCGCGGCCGAGCCGGTGCTGGCGAATGATGAGATCGAATCGCTGCTTGCGATGTTCGCCGTTGTCGACGCCGACGGGCTCAAGCCGACAGATCCCGAATGGCGGCCGACGTACCGGCTGAAGGCGGCGGCGGCCGAGGGCTGGCGGTGGAAGGCGGCGAAGGCGGCGGAGTTGATATCGTCGGACCTTGACGGCGACCGAATGAGCGCGCACCAGGTTTTTTACCATTGTCAGGATATGGTGAAGATCTATTCGAGGGGAACGGCGACGACGAGCATGAGCGGAGCAACAAACTAAAGTTTGTTGGACACTATGAACGAGGTCCTTAAATTAGCGGCGATCAACAGGCATAGGCGGCGGTTGTTTGGGGATGTGCCGCTGTTGGCCTATACGGTGACGCCGGAGGCGGGCGAGACGCTGGCGGCAACCTTTCTGATCGACTGGTTCGGGCAGCGGATCGAGAAAACGACGACCGGTTCGGCGGCGGAAGCGGGCGCATGGCAATTCCAGGTAAAGGCCGCGGACGATTGGGCAAACAGCCAGGCGTTCATGTTGAAAATAGCGGCACTTGCCATCGGTGCCCGGAGGTGGAGGGCGACGAAGGTCGAGAAGCCGATCGGGGTTTCGATGGTTTGGAAGATAAGGGCAACAAACTGAAGTTTGTTGGACATGTTGTCGGACATTTTGATGATCACTGTGAGTGTAAAGGACAGGACACCGGAGCTGATGCAGAAACTGCAGGCGGCGGTTGAACAGTTTGTGGTCAAGGGTGCGGCGTATATTGAGGGCGAGCTGGTAAAGGAGTCCGCGGGGAAGAAGACGGGCCGAAGCTATCCGCGCGGAAAGGAGGCGGTGCACACCGCATCGGCACCGGGCGAGTCGCCGGCGAACGATTCGAGCAATCTGTACGGTTCGATCCAGATCATCAGTGAAAACTCACTGGAAGCGAAGATCGGGACGGTGGTCGAATATGCGGTTTATTTGGAATACGGAGCGTCGGCACCGGCGACGCGAAAGGTCAAGAAGACCGGCGAGGCGGTGATGGGGCCGCACATGGGCGGGATGAAGCCGAGGCCGCTATGGGCAAAGACGGCGGCCGAGAGCCTGCCGACACTGGAAAATATGCTGGAGGCGGAAGTGAGGAAGGCAAACAGGTGAGACGAGACAAATGGCAGCGGTTTCGCGGCTGCACGGAAAAACGGGCGTTTCAGACGCGGTTCTATGCCGAAGCATTTGCCTGGAACGTGCTGGGAGACGAGGAGGCGAGGGCCTACAGGTGCCGCTTCTGCAATGAATTTCATTTGACGCGAGACGCCGGCGACCAGGCAAAAGACAGACGGCGACCCTATGAACGATCTCGATAAGCAAATCAGGCTGGCGATCAAACCGGCGATCAAGACGCCATACGCGACGGCCTCGGTCTATGTGTGGAACGTGTTGTCGCACCGACTGGACGAATGGCCGGGCCTGCTGCGGACGACCGATTTCGCGAGCTCGCAGAAGACTCACGGCTGGATCATCAAGCGGGTCGAAGGATCATCGACCTGGAAGAACACGGTCCGCGACCGTCCGGTCTGGACCTATGACCTGTGGGGTTTTTACGGTTTTCGGTCGGGGAAGGAATCGGACAACTCGGACCTGGAGTGGTCGGAAGTTTGGGATACGGTCTATGAGAATCTTAAGGCCGCTCCAAACCTCGGGCTTGACGGCGTTGTAGAACATCACGAATTGCTGCAGCTCGCGAACAACACGACGATCGACTGCGGCGAGGAGACCCTGCATTTTTCGCACGGGCGGCTGGTAGTGCATTTGTGCTGCTAACAAACTGAAGTTTGTTGGACAAGAAAAAAGAACATGAGAATAGATACATCGAGAAGCTGGATATCGAAAACGCTCGAATCCTCGTACAACACGCCGGAGGCAACCGGCTCAAACTACAGCGAGATCCCGACGCAGGAGCCATATTTTGTCCTGCCGAAACTTGAGAAAACATCGGACGCGGACCGCGTCGGGCAGGATGCCCCGACACATCTTTGCAACACGTACTGGTCGCACGGCGAGATCGGGCTTCGCGACGACGCTGAAACGGATGTGCCGGCGAGATTGTTCCGGCGTGCCCTGGGCGGATCGGTGACGGACACGGTGGTCAGTGCCGGGGCGGTCTGGGACCACACGTTCGCGATACTGCCGCGAGCGGCAAGCGATTTTCTGCCGAGCTTTTCGGTGGCGACGCTTTTGGGTTCGGCAAGCTTTCTGCTTGCGGGATGCATGATCGACCGCTTTAAGGTGAGCCAGAAAAACTCTGAGCGTGTGCAGCACGAGACCGACATCCTGAGCGGCGGCAAATTTACAAACCCGCACGGGCTGACGAGCTTGCCGTCGCTGGTCGATACGGCCTGCATGGACGGGTTCAGGACGAACATCCAGTACACGGATTCTGACGGTTCGACGACCGTGAACCTGACGACGGCCGGCAAGGTGATCGAATGGATGGTCGAGCACAAGAACAACATTCGCCGGAACAAACGGCGAACAGGCGACCCGATCCAGACGGTTTCGAGCAGTGCCGGTGCCTATGTCAGATCGATGCCGCGTGGAAAATACGAAACGTCGGTCCAGATGGTGATCGATTTTGTTGATCTGACGGAATGGACGAAGAGCGTGCAGAACGCGGTGTTCACGAACATGAAGATCACGGTCGTCGGCCCGATCATAACCGGGATATATAGGCATGAGTTTGAGATCATCATCCCGAAATTCGGCTTTGATTCGCCGGACACAAGCGACGATGAAGGCGACGCCGCGACGCCGATCAACATTATCCCGTTCAAGGACCCGACGAGCGGCGGCACGATCACGGGGCGGATCAGGAACGCGCAGGGTACGCTGGTTTAAAAATAGACCACCCCACCGACGAAGCGTCGGCACCCCTCCTCAAACCAGGAGGGGAGTTTGGAGAGATATGGCAAGACAAAAAAGTGTTGAGCAGCAGCGGGAAGAATTTCTGGCCCGCGAAGCTCGCGAATGCAGGAAGTGGCAGCAGCCGAAACCGTTCGAGCCCGAGCACAACGCGTGCCCGTGGATGGACGCGGAGACGGAAACCGAGGCCTTAGCGGCTGCGGAGGAAGAAGTTTTCACCACAGAGGCACAGAGGAACACGGAGAAAGCGGAATTGAAAGGAGAGACTGAAAATAAATGAACAGTGATCAGCAGACAGGCGTCAGGGAGTCGATGGAGCCGCGTTGGGAGAATGCGGAAGGCGGCGGGAAGAAGGCAGATGGCAACCTGCAGCTTTACAGGATCGACTGGGAAACGGCGGAGGTTTCGTTTGCAAAGGGGCGGATGCGGCAGACGCTGAGACGGCCGACGGCGGACGAGATATTCAAACGCGAAAGCGACCTTGAACAGGAAGTGCCGATGAAGGCCGACGGCAGCTATGCCCTGCCCGACCCGACAGTGGCCGAGGCGGTGAACGCCGAGCTTTACGACAAGCTCGTGACGGAAACGGCGGGCGAGGAGATAGAGATATGGGATGTACATAAATCGCAGGCACTGGAATCGCTCTACTCGAGCGAGATAGAGGTTGAGGGCGACGCTCTTGGCGAGGAAGTCGTGATAGCGGAAGAGATCGGCAGCGGAGACTGGGCGGACTTTACGGTGCGGCATATCCTGAGACGGCCGACGCGGGCCGAACTGGACAGCTATCGGCGAAAGGCCGCGGTCGGAAGCTATGTGAAACCGGGTAAACGCGGACGGCAGATATTGGTAACGCGGTCGAATTTGAAGAATATTGTGCCGTTCTATGATCTGTGGACCGAGCGGGTCGATGGGGCGACGGTGGATGGCGAAGTGTTTAGCGAGGGCAACAAACTGAAGTTTGTCGGACAGGTTGATCCGCTGGTGAAGCGGAAAGTCGTTCAGGTATTTGCCGAGGCGATCGTTCAAAAACTATCGGACTGACGGAAGCTCTCGCCGAACATTTCTGCGGCCATATCGACTGCCTGAACGAAAACGACGGCGAGAGCTGCCCGGGTGCCGCGGAATGCCGGATCATTAAACGGTATCCCGGCCAGGGCGAGGATGAGATCTGCGGATCATGCCAATTTCTGCCGACAAAACCGGAGGGCGTGCGAAGCGACTTGCACGAATTCGTGAACGCCGCACTCGTGCTAACCGAATTAGAACGGAGCGGGGCCAAATTCCTTTATCCCGACGCACTTACGGCGGCGGAATGGGCAAGCCTGGCCGGATTGCAGCGGGGACGCGACCGGGCGGAGGGATTGCAGGCGGAACGGGACCGGAAGAAACGCCGGACTGAGGAGGCCAGGAAGAGGTTGAACGGGAAATGATCGACGAACTTATCAGCGATTTTATCGAGACACGGCGGCAAGCCGAGGAGCGAGAGGCGGTGCGGGCGGCCGCGGATCGCGGCGTGCGGAGCAACAAACTGAAGTTTGTTGGACTTGGGTGAATGGCTGATCTCAAAATTTCAATTGATCTTGATTCGAGCGGTGTAAAGACCGGGGCGGCGGCGGTGCGGTCGGAGATGAGATCGCTGGCGGCGATCGATCTTACGCGGCTAAAGGCACAACTGGCGGCGATCGGGCCGCAGATCAAGGAGATCGGGAACCAGCTTCGCGGAATGGGAACTGCTCTGACGGCTGGATTGTCGCTGCCGCTCGCGGGGCTTGCAACGCTTGGGGTGAAATCGGCGTTGGAGCTGGACGCGGTGCGAACGAAGATCACGGCACTTGTGGGCGACGCCGAGAATGCGAACGCGAAGATCGCGGAATTGCGCGATCTCGCGGGCAAAAGCGTCGGCGTGACGCAGGCGGCGGCACTTGAGACATTTGCCCAGTTAAAAGGGATCGGCGGGATCGCGGACGAATCGATAAACAAGATCATCGGGAGCCTGGGCAAACTGAACGCGGCGTTCAAGGTCGAAGACCAGGCGGGTTTCCTGCGCAATCTGACGCAGATATTCAGCCAGGGCTTTGAGATCGCGGACATCAAGGAAGCGATCGGGCGGGTACCGATCTTTCGGCAACTGCTGACACAGGCATTTGGGACGGATGACCCGGAGAAGCTAAAGCAGCTAAAGGACGCGGGCAAGCTGACGCTTGACGGGTTTCTGACGGGAGTTTCGGACGCGATAAACAGCGACCCGCGGACGGCGAACATCGGCGAGAATCTGACAACGAAACTGGCCAAGGGAATGGAACGGCTGAATGTCGCCCTGGCGCCGATCGGGCAGGTGATCCTGGATGTGATCGTTCCGATAATCGAGCAGGCAACGCCGTATATCGAGGCACTGGCCAAGTGGTTTTCGGGCCTCTCGAAACCGGTGCAGACGGCGATCGTCGCGGTTGCGGCATTCGCGGCGGCGATCGGGCCCGTGCTGATCATTGTCGGCTCGCTGGTAGCGGCGATCGGAACATTGATCGGGTCAGCGACTGGAATAGGCATTGCGATATTGGCTGTGATGGGGATCATTGTCCAGCTTGGGCCGCTGCTGGCCGTCGTCAGTGCTGAAGTCTATCTGCTGTATAAGGCATGGGATACCAATTTTAAGGGGATACGAACGCTCACGGTCGAAACGATCGCGACCGTAAGAGCGGCAATAGACGCGGGGCTCGCGGCGATCACAGCCTTTTGGGAACGCCACGGCACGCGGATCAAGGAAGTCGCGAGAGCGGCGTGGAACACCGTAAGTTCGGTTGTTTCGGCCGCGATGGGCGTTTTGGGAAACGTTGTTCGGCTGGGCCTGCAGATCGTCAACAGAAACTGGTCGGGAGCCTGGCAAACATATCTGGACATCGTCAGGGAGGCCGGCCGTCTGGTGGGCGAGATCATTTCGGGAATGCATGAGGTGATCCGAACGATCCTGGCTGCCGTGCTGCCGGTCATTGTCGAGTATGGATCTCAATTCATATCTGCCATGGCGGCCTGGGCGACGCGGGCTGTGACAAGGGCTGCCTTGATACTTGCAACTCTTCCCGCTCAACTGATTCGATTGGTCCCGCGGCTAATAGCGGCGGGCCGCTCGATAGCATCGGCTATATGGGAAGGCATTAAGGCTGGTCTGGCCGCCGGTGCCGAAGCTCAGGCTGGAGGCGAGATCGCGTTTGCCGGGGCACAGGCCGGCGGGTCGGTACTTGGTGCGTTGACGGCCGGGATCGGAAATATCGCGGGCGATGCGGCAAAGGCCGGACAGGCGGCGGCGAAGGCATTGACGCCAATACAGGAGCTGCGGCGGCAACTGGCCGACGCACAGGCGGCATACGATCTTCTGGCCAACAACGGCGAAGCTCAGAGGCTGACGGTTGAGACGGCAAAGCTTCAAGAGCAAAAGGGAGCGTTGGAAGAACTATTAAGACTGCGTGACACCGCCAATATCAACCGGGACCGTGAGCTGCCAAAAACTCTGGCCGGGATCAACGCGGAAATCGAGGGCATCCGGAAAATATCGCAGGCGGCGAAAGACGCCAAGGATGCGAAAGAGCGGTTGAGAGAGGCACTTGCGGCGAAAGAAGCTTCGATAATCTCGTCCGGGCGTGATGATCGGACGCGGATCGATGGAGAGATCGCGCAGTTGAATCAGCAGATCGCTTTTGGACGCGAGCTGACGGATGTTGAGAAAGTGATGATCCAGAACCGGGTCGAGCTAAAGCTGCTGCAGGGGCAGCTGGCGGACACGGGAGCGTCAGACGCTCAGATCATGGCGGTCGTTCAGCAAATGGAAGAACAGCAAAAGCTGAATTTGGCGAAGCAGACGGAACTTCAACTCGCCCGCGAGATCGCGGATGCCCAACGAGCGGGCCGCGGACTGATCGCCGATCTTGATGGGGAAATTGCGGGCTTGAACGTGCAGCTCGGTCTTTCGGCCGAATTGTCGCGGGCGGATGCAGCGGCAAAGTTTTTGCAGACGGAAGCAGGCAAGAAGCTGGATGACGCGACGCGGGCGTTGATCATTGCAAAGGCACAGGAGATCGACCGGCTGCGGGAACTGGCACAGGCACAGGCAGAGGCGAGGCGGCAGTATGACGAAGTTTTCAACACGGTCCGCGACAGCCTTGACGTGCTGGCAAATGAGGGTTTTGGCGGTTTCTTTAAGAGTGTCATCAATAAGTTTCAGAGCTTTCTTCGGGATATGCTGGCGGAGTGGCTGACGAGTCAATTCTTTCAGTTGATGAACAAGGGCGGTGGAATTGGGCAGGGAGCGGGAGCATCGGGTTCGGGCGGCGGCTGGATGTTCGGGTCGATATTGAACGGGCTATTTGGGAAAGGTTCGGGCGGAATGGGGCCGGGCGGAACGCCGATGTACAACGGGAACAGTTCGGGCGGGTTCAGTTTTGGCGGCGGTTCGGGTATTTCGGCGGGCGACACGCGGATCTACGATCTTAACGGAAACGTGGCCGGCGGATCGCGTGGGGGCGGATCGGGCGGCGGCTTTCTCGGAAGCGTCGGCGGGTTGGCGGGCGGGCTTTCGCTGGCCGGTGCGGGAGCAAGCATGCTCGGCGGAATGATCGGCGGACGCGTCGGCGGGTTTATTTCAAACATCGGGACCGGTGTAGCCCTTGGAGCACAAATTGGTTCGATCATCCCAGGCATCGGCACTGTGGTCGGTGCGGTGGTCGGCGGTGCGGTCGGGTTTTTCGCCTCGCTATTCGGCGGCGATCCGAAGCGGAAGCGGGATAAGAAGGAGAAGCTGCCGCAGTTGAATCGCGGGTTTACGGACAGCCTGGCCGAGCTGCGGCAGTTGATCGGGGATGTGCGGACACTGCGTGTTTCGCCGGACTCGGCGTTGGCCAAGGCGACGGAGCTGCGGAGCCAGATCGCCAGTGGTTTCGGCATCCAGTTCGAGTCAAAGAAATATCGCAATATAGCCGCAGATCTGATCAGGCGGCGGCTCAGCGAAGCGGACGCATTGATCGTCGAGCTAAGGCAGGCGGCCGAGGTCGCACGTGCGGCCGGCGAACGCGAGCGGCGCATACTGCCGGAGTTTGCGGCGGGCGGTTTTCCACGGGTTGGCCAGGTGTCGCTAGTCGGCGAACGCGGGCCGGAGCTGTTCGTGCCGAACGTTTCAGGGCGGGTAATTTCGAACGATGAAACTCAAAAGATACTGAACGGCCGAGGCGGCGGCGAACCGATAACGGTCGTGCTGCAGGTGGAACACACGATCGACTCGGAAGGGATGGTACACACGCAGGTTAAGAATTCGTCAAAAGTACAGCGTGAGATAAAGGTGGTTGTTCAGGACCAGTTCAGGAACAGCGAGATCGATACGAGACGGAGAGGTATTTGATGAAGTCAACGGAGAGGAACCACCCCGTCCGCCCAAAGCGGCGTCCACCCCTCCTCAGACAAGGAGGGGAGCCGGAATAATGGCAAGACCGATGACATCTCCGCTGCAGGCATTGCTTGATCTCGGCTCGTGCAACACGCAGACGACGTTGAGCCTGTATCCGGTTTCGGGCAGTCCGGTCCACATCGCGACTGACGCGTTTAACGCGGACGGCAAGGACTTTACGGCCGACCTGCGAAAGACGGACGACATTCGCCAAACGATCGGGGCAACGCCCGATCGCGTTAATGTGCAGATCCAGAATGTGGATAAGGCGTTCGGCCTGACATTGAGCTCAGAATCGCTGGCCAAGGCGACGGCGGTCGTCGGGCGTTTTTTTCGAAAGGAAAACGATCTCGGTGTCAGCGAGTGGAGAGAGCTTTTCCGCGGCCAGGCCGTGCCGATTGAGATACTGGACGGGTCGGCGAGGATAGAGGTTTTGCACGATCTGGTCGCGGCGGGCTATTGCGTGGCCGCATGGAGCCTGGGCGAAAACTGCCAGCTTGTTTACAAGCATGCCGGAACGTGCGGTTTTACGGGAGCCGACCCGACCTGCAACAAGAAACGAAAATCACTGCAGGGCTGTGCCGGAAAGATCGTCACGGGCACGACAACGAACGAATATCGGTTCGGCGGAATGGAGTTTCCTGACGTTCAGGTACCGGAGCCGCCGAGCGGCGGGACCGGAGGTGGAGGCGGAGTTGGCCATCCGACGTGTCCGCGGCTGGACCAGTGGGTACGCGTCAGGGGCCGCGGCTGGCTGCCGGTGCCGAAACAGGTCGGCAAACTGACCGTGGCCGATGAGCTTTACCATCCGATCTGGAAAACGTTTCACGCGATCGGGTCGGCGGTGATCATTCCGGGGCAGCGGATATGGGGCATCGTCGCGACAAACTTCGCACGCGGATACTCGTCGTTTTCGCACCCGGTATTTCCTGACCGCAAACATTCGGCCGGAATTCCGGTCTCGCGGGTCGCCGGCCATCACTCGTTATTGACATGGAATTCCGGCGAGCTTTCGGACACGTCGGTCGGCTCATCGTTCGATACCGGAAAAACGGGCGACGTGATGGAGATCAAAATGGCCGACGGCCACGTTTACTGTTATTCGGACACTCCGGATGGCCCGTATATCGTGTGCCACAACTCAAAGCCGATCGCCCCGGACCTTCTTTAATTATGCCGCTGATAAATCATTTAAAAGGTGTTGACGCTCAGAACATGTTTCTGGCGGTTGCCTACGGCAAGCATGTGGTCGCCGGCCACCTGACCAAATCGCTGATCACCGGGGCATCAGGCAGCCACACGATCAAGCTGCAGCAACTGCTTGGCCGCGGGCCGTGGGATGGCTGTGAAGGCCTCTGGTTCAAAGGCCTGGAAATTACGCCGGCGAACTACAAGTTCTATCCGGGTATTCAATCGACCGGAATGGGCGACACAACGCAGGGCCAGGACACGGTATTCTCGACAGACACTCCGCACAGCGGCGTCGCATGGATACGGGCAACGCTGGCGACGGGCGTGGGTGATTTCGATACAAAGAATTCACCGCCTCTGGGCCTTAGCGGGATCTTCAGGACAATGAAGATACAGGACTATGACGACATAGGCGACCCGGACGGCGTGCTCGGATATTCAGCGAATCCGGCTTTGGAAGTTGCGGACCTCATCCTTCGCATAGGCGGGCGGCCGGCGTCGAGAATTCACTGGCCGACATGGGTTGAATGGCGTGATTTTCTGGCCGCCGCGATCCCGCATGACTACACGGCGTTGCCGGGGCAGGACGGGTTTGGACTGCGCGGAGAATATTACAACGGGGCCAGTTTTAACACGTTGGTCTTTGACCGGATCGATCCGGTCATTGAATTCCCGTTGTCCGCCGGATCGCCGGGAATCGGGATCAATGTCGATAACTTCAGCGTCCGATGGGAAGGCAAGATCAAGCCGATGTACACGGAAACGTACACCTTATATATTACACACGATAACGGAGGCAAGCTCTGGGTCAATAATCTGTCCGTTCCGCTGATCGACCAATGGGGTACGACGGGCACGCATTCCGCGACGATCGCCCTGACGGCCGGCCAGTTTTACGATATCAAGGTCGAGTGGAACGGGACCGGAGGCAGTGAGGAATTGAGGCTCGAATGGCAAAGCACATCGCAGAACCGCGAGGTCGTATCGCATCGGGCGTTGTACCCCAAAACCGTCAACCGGCCGCGCTATGAAACGCATCCCTTTTTTGCCGGACCTACGCGACTGGACGACGCCGTGCGGACGATCCTGAACCTGTGCAATTCGACCTATCAGGAAGTGGATGGCAAGCTGCGGTTTTTCTGCCTCGAACAGCTCGCAACTAAAACCTTCCAGTTCACCAACGACAAGATCGTAAATGGGCAGGTTCGGGTAATTCCGCGTGATGTTTCAAACCTGCGAAACTCATGGCAGGCGAAGTTTCGCAATCTTGATTCGCAGTATGTTGAAGAAGACCTCGACCCGATCAATATCGAACGCGATGCCCTGATAACCGCGGCCGGACGCAAGATCGACGGTGAGGCGATAGATCTGTTCAACTGCAACCGCCACCAGGCCTATCGAACGCTGGACAACTATATCAAGCGTACGGTTGACAGCAAATTTGACTTTGAACTGGACGGCACCGCGGACACGTTTCAGGTGCTCGCCGGCGATCGCGTCGGCGTAGATGTCGAGTTTTTGAATTGGACGAACAAGGACGTGCTTGTGCTGGGATCAAACGACGCATCGTCGGAAGAAACCGCCGACGAAAGGCGTTTTGTGATGCAGGAATGGACGCTCTAAGGGGAGAGACGAATGGCTTACGCAACCAAATGGGCGGATCTTAAACCGATCCCGACCGAAGGCCTTGAAGCCTGGCATCAGGTGGAGGCTGGTACCAATACATCTATTCTCGCTCCTGATTTTTCGGGGAAAGGTCGGCACTACACCGTTGCGGCCGGCAACTCGCCGGTGCTGAGCCAGTCGCCGTTGATGGGCGAACTCGGCTACTACTTCAACGGCTCGCGAGACCCGCTGCAGTGGACCGGAAGTGTCACGGCCAAGCACGTATTTATCGTCATGGCGTTCGAAAAGACGGCCTTTACAGGATACGAGGGCGTACTGTCCGGGCTGACCGTCGGCAATATTTTTACCAGCGAGAACACCGGCACTAAGTTCTTCGCGTTCGGTCCGAATTCGTCCGGATATTCGTACAGGAAAGCAGATGTCGCTCTTGCGGATACGAATCAGCAGGCACCGATGAATCTCCAGTTCGCCCTGATCGAGCAGATACTGCCAGGAATTGGGATATCGATGAACGGCTTGCAGGTTGGTAAACAACTCGTCGAGACGCCGGCCCGGCTATTCCAGGGCTGGTATATGTGGGATGCCATCTATTCAACACTCCAGACGGGGCACAAGAAAGTGGCGATCCTGGAGCATATAGCAACTCGATTTCGATTGTGGCCGATGGTCTCGTCGGGCCTTAACGTCTGGCCGTTTCAGCCTGAATGGAACGGGAGCCTGCCGACGGATAAGCTAACCCTTGAATCGACGGCCGTCAGCGGAAAAACTAAAGGCCGTAGCAAATCCACGGCCAAGAAGAATTTTGAATTAGGTTTCACCGCACGCCGAACCGAAGAATACGACGCCGCCTGCGCTTTTTGGGATTATCATTATCCAGGTTCTTCGTTCATCTTCCGCGACTACGGGTTCGACCCCGAACGCGACACTGAAGTGACTTTCAAAAGTGAACTCTCAACCCAACGCAACAGCTACCACGATATCGATTACAGCTTCCAGTCAAGACAGGTTTAGTCAGTTTTCGCCTTCGAATCAGTCGGAATCTGCGCTAAAGTCAGAATTTAAATTCCGAGCAATAGCGCGTTCACTTATCTCGCAATAGCGCGGTTGCTGGCAGAGCCCGGCGAGCGTAAACAAAAGATGTTCGAAGCGATCTTCGATGCGCGCCGGGCCGCGATCGCCGCTATCGGCCCCGGTGTAAAGGTCTCAGAGATCGACCGGGCCGCGCGCGGCGTGTTGGCGGAACGAGGCTTTGGCAAGGAGTTCAAACACGGCCTTGGGCATGCGGTCGGCTTTCAGGCGATCGATCACAACGCTCCGCCGCGGCTTCATCCGGCATCGCCGGACATTATCGAGACCGGCATGGTCTTCAACATCGAACCCGCGATCTATATTGAAAACTTTGGCGGTATAAGACATTGCGATATGGTCGCTGTGACGGAAGACGGAGCCGAGATATTGACGGGTTTTCAGACTGATTACGAAGAACTGATCGTTGACTCTATGACGCGAAATGCGCCGTAGGCAAGGGAATTCGGACTTTTGCGGGATCAAGGAGGGAAAAGAAGTGGCTGTTGTCAGCATCGCAAATACACGAGAGAAGCATCGTTCGCTGGAGCGCGTCCTGGGGCTTGTCCGTGAGGCACTGTCGCATCTCGGCGGGATCGAAGAATTTGTCAAACCCGGCCAGACCGTGCTGATAAAGCCAAATCAGACCGTTTTCTATTCCGCGGAAGAAGGCTGCACGACAGATCCGCTTGTCGTCGGTGCTCTGATCCGTTTGGCTTACGAGGCCGGTGCCGGGCATGTTCAGGTCGGCGAATCGTCCGGGGGATTTTTCCCTTCATCTCAATGCATGGCGATAACGGGCATGACCGCCGTTGCCGAAGCGGCCGGGGCCGAAGTGATCGACCTCGGAAGCGACGAAACCCCGAACCGCGTTGTCCCCATTCCGAACGGCCTATTCTTAAAAGAATGTCCTATCCCGGTGCCGCTTCTTGATGCCGATGTGATCATCGATGCACCAAAGGCCAAGAACCATCACATTGAACCCATCTCCGGCGCTCTAAAAAACTGGGTCGGTTCCGTCAATCAAAATTGGCGAAACCACAACCACGGCGATGCGGAGCACATCCCGCGATTTATGGACATAATGACCGTCACACGGCCGACGCTTTGCGTTGTAGATGCGTTGATCTGCGGCGAAGGCGACGGGCCGATCGCAAATTTGCCGCGGTGGGGCGGCTGCATTATCGCTTCAGCGGACCCGGTCGCGACCGATGTCACGATCTGTAAATTTCTCGGTCACGACTGGGAAAAACTGAATTTCGCCAGGGAAGCCGAGATCCGAGGCCTCGGGACGCGAACGGGGATAGAGTATGCCGGTGTTCCGCTGGATCAGGTTTCGTTCAGCGCATGGCCTGGCCACCACGGGTTTGATTATTTGCCTTTGAATTTTCTCGTTGGCGAAGGGGTCGAACTCGCCGGAACGGTCGGCCATGTCAAAAGTGCCCTCGATTCGATGCTGCGCCGCGGTGAACTCAACCAGGTGATATGGCTAAAAGGAACTCCAACGATAATGCTCGGCGCTATTGAAGACCCGAACTTTGAAGAACATCTGACCGAAGGCCCATACGTCGTTTTTGACGATGCTGCCCTTACGAAGTACAAGAACGATCCACGAGTTTACTTCATCCCGGGACACCCGGTTCTGCAAACCGCCTTGCCTGAACTAATGAAAGGCCTTGGCGTCGATATCACCGGCAACGCGATGATGAAGTGGCAGCAGTTCGAGCGATGGGGAATGCATAACGTTGAATACGGCACGACGCTTCACAAGGCGGCCACGATCGCGAAGCCGCTTGCCGCGGTCGGCCTTGCGGCCGCGGCGGCATACGGGCTCTATGCATGGCTGGGCCGCGATGGGCACGCGGCGGCGAACGAGAATGACTAGGACCGCAAATTATGGCTGACGAAGCAAAAAATCCGCAACCAGGGCATATCAAGCCATCCGCAAGTGTCGCCGGCTCCAGGCATTTCATGTTTGCGACCGGCATCGAGAACAGCTATCCGACGATCCAACTGCCGGACGGAACGATCAAGCGCGTAGATGAGATGGAGAAAACGTTTCATTACCAGCGTTGGCGCGAAGATTTTCAAATTGTCGAGGATCTCGGGATCCGTTTTTTGCGATACGGGCCGCCATATTATAAAACGCATATTGGCCCCGGCAAATACGATTGGGATTTCGCCGATGAGACGTTCGATGAGCTGCGCAAACTCAAGATCGAGCCGATCGCGGACCTTTGTCATTTTGGCGTGCCTGACTGGATCGAGAATTTCCAAAACCCTGATTTTCCAAAGTATTTCGCGGAATATGCCGCCGCGTTCGCAAATCGTTTCCCGTGGCTCAGGCTTTACACACCGGTGAACGAGATCTTGATCGCGGCCCTTTTCTCCGGCCAGTACGGTTGGTGGAACGAACGCCTGCGGTCAGACCGCGGCTTTGTGACCGCGCTAAAACACCTCTGCCAGGCAAATGAGCTCGCCGAACAGGCAATATTAAAGGTCCAGCCGGATGTAACATTCATACAAAGCGAGACGACCGAATACTTCCATGCCGAAGACCCGGAATGCCAGGCCCAAGCCGACTTTTTGAATGAAAAACGATTCCTCGCCCTGGACCTTACCTATGGCTATCCAATTTCGGTGACAATGTACGAATATCTGCTCGACAACGGAATGACACGCGAAGAATATCATTGGTTCGGAGAGAACCACGTCAAATCACGATCGGTGATGGGCAATGACTATTATGTGACGAATGAGCAGTTGGTCCATGCGGACGGTTCGACAACACAGGCTGGCGACATCTTTGGCTATTACGTGATAACGAAACAATATTTTGACCGCTACCACCTGCCGGTCATGCACACCGAAACCAACTATATGCACGCCGAACAGGCCCCGTATTGGCTTCAAAAACAATGGGCCAACCTCCACCATCTTAAATTGGAGGGAGTTCCGATCCTAGGGTTTACTTGGTACTCCCTGACCGACCAGGTTGACTGGGACACGGCCCTGCGTGAAGACAACGGTACCGTCAACCCGCTCGGACTCTGCGACCTGGACAGAAAACTAAGGCCCGTCGGCCACGCTTACAAAAAACTGATCGAACAATGGCGAGAGATCCTGCCAACCGAAAGCTTCAGCCTGACCCTGACGTACTGAGACAGGCGTTCGAACACGTCAAGCATCCGTGAATTACCCTAGAGTGAATGAGCTGATAAGCTGATACGGACACGATGAACGTCGCCGTGAAGGTTTATTTTTCAGCATTTTGGGTGGCATCCACAAGGGCTTGATCAGAACTGATCTATGTCGGTCTTTCCAGTTTCAGCCAATTTAACCCTTCGCCGTATGGCCAGTGGCCGTCCCCTCCCAACACGCACGCATTGGTCTAATGTGTGGCATGTTTCAGCATTTTGGTGCCATTCGACACTACATCTCTGCCTGATTCCGTAGACCGATATTCTCTGTATAGTTTATCCCTAATCCTGTCTATACCTTAGTGAAATGCTTGGTCACGATGTCGATCTTGAGCATTACTTGAAGGGATCTGTACTAATTGAAGATTGAAAGTTCTGGAGATTCAGAAAGGGATGCATGACACCATCGAGACATACAGTCCCCTGACCGCACCGCTGCCTTCGATCCAGGTTCCGTTCTTTCGGCCCCATATTCACGAAGCGGAGGTCAATGAGGTCATTGCCACCATAAGCAGCGGGTGGTTGACTACTGGGCCGCGGGTTGGGCGGTTTGAGGAGGAGTTTGCGAAGGCCGTTAATGCGAAGTATGCGGTGGCTTTGAATTCTTGTACGGCGGCTTTGCATTTGGCGGTGGAGGCGATCGGGTTGCGGGAGGGGGAGGCTGTGCTGATCCCGACGATGACGTTTGCGGCTACGGCTGAGATCATTTTGTACAAGAAGGCGGTGCCGGTGCTGGTGGATTGCGATCCGGTGACGGGGAACATGGACCTTGCGGATGCGGCCCGGAAGATAGAGAAACTGCGGAGCAGAACGCTGCCGTTTCTGCACGGAAGGGAATTGAAAGCGGTTGGCATGATACCGGTGCATGTCGGCGGGTACATGATCGATGTGGACGCGATCAAACGCTTTGCCGACGACCATGGCCTCTGGGTGATCGAAGATGCGGCGCATGCTTTTCCGTCGGCATGGAGGCCGAACGCCGATTCAAATTGGCGGTATTGCGGAGATGAAACGGCAAGCGTTACATGCTTTTCTTTCTACGCGAACAAGACGATCACGACCGGTGAAGGCGGGATGGCAGTAACCAATGATAAGGCACTTGCCGATCATATCCGCCTGATGTCGCTGCACGGGTTGTCGCACGATGCGTGGGGAAGATATACGGGCGGTGGGAGTTGGGATTACCGGATCGTGCAGCCTGGATACAAATACAACCTGACGGACATTGCGGCCGCGATCGGCATTCATCAACTGGCGAGAGCCGAAGAAATGCGGCAGCAGCGTGAAGAGGTGGCGGATCTGTATCTTGAGGCGTTTGCGGAAATTGATGAGATCGGGCTTCCGCCGGCCAGCGACACCCGTCTGCACTCATGGCATCTCTTTCCGATCAGGCTGCGGCTGGACCGGCTCGCGATAGACCGGAACCGGTTCATTGACGAACTGAAAGCAAATGGTGTCGGATGCTCGGTACACTGGCGGCCGCTGCATTTGCATCCGCTTTATCAGGAACGGCTCGGGTGGAACGCTCACCACCTTCCGGCGGCAACAAAGCTTTGGAATGAAATTATTAGTCTGCCTATATTCTCTTCGATGACCATCGAAGAGTCGGCCCACGTGATCGAGACGGTCAAAAAACTTTGTTTCGAACACGCCGCGGGCAGGCTGTCATTGGCGGCATAAGATGAAGAAAAAGGTCCTCCCGCAAAGCATCCCACGACCTCTTGAAATAGTACTGGCTGTCTGCGGCCTGATCGCGGTCGCGCCGGTCCTATTCATTGCGGCCGCAATGATCCGATTGGATTCGCGCGGAAAGATACTCTTTCGGCAAAAGCGAATTGGGGTCAATGGTGAACAATTCACGCTTC